>NZ_SCMW01000051.1:0-28270 GCF_005502845.1 Brevibacterium sp. 2SA
ACTCGAGCCTCGGCTACCGCACGCCCGCCGAAGCGCGCGCCGACTACACCCTTCAGGCCGCGATCGCCGCCTGATCCACAAAGAGATCGTCTACGAAACTTGACACAGCCCAGTTCGCGCTCAGCTCCTCCGGCGTCTGCACCGTGAACAGCCAGTCCCGGAAGTGGGGGTCGGGAACGATGCGTTTGAAGTGGGTGAGTTCCTCAGACCCGACGAGGAAATAGCTGTACCCGTGCGGCTCGAGCAGTCGCATGAGCTCACCCGGCTGGGCCCGATCGTCGAGGACTTCGCAGAGGATGTCCGGCCGCAGGGTGGCCAGGAACTCCGCCCCGTGGCCGAGGACGTCGTTCTCCGCTCCCTCGACGTCGATCTTCACCGTCACCCGTGACGTGCCGGCCGGCAGTTCGGCGAGCAGTTCGTCGAGGGAGGAGAAGCGAACCTCGACGCCGTCGGCGAAGTCCATGCTCGCGGCGTAGAACGACGGCAGCGCCGATCCCCCGTCCCCGGTGGGCACGCGCATCGTCGTGCCCGGTGCGCCGACTCCCGTCGGGTGGACGGTCACCCGCTCGCCGAGGTGGTTGCGCTCGATGTTCTTCTCCAACCCGGCCACGACGGCGGGGATGATCTCGAAGGAGTGGGCGACGGCGGTGGGGTTGGCGGCGAGGACGGCCATCGTGAAGACCCCGGTGTAGGCGCCGATGTCGACGAACACCTCGGCGTCGCGACTGAGGTCGACCATGAGGTCGAGGGCGAAGGCGTCCTCGGGTTCGGTGCGCCGGCCCTTCCCCCAGTAGAACTCCTTGGCGATCTCGCAGCGGAAGGGATCGACGAGGACGAAGGAGGCTCCGCCGGCGCGTCCGGCCACCTCGGTGAGTCCGATCGGGGCGGGCAGCCGGCCGATCCGGATGCCGGCGATGTGCGGGGCGAGCGCGCGCATGAGCGGGTGGAGCAGCGGCTGCGCGAGGGCCGCCTTGACGGGGAGTTTGAGCCCGAACCATGACTGCTTGCGGGCGGTGAGACTCCGCAGGTAGTCGTTCACGGTGGGCCCCTCTTCGTCGTGTGCCCTCTTCGCCCCACCGTACCAATCCACGGCCCGACGCACTACCGCCTCGGCGCCGGGGCATAGGGTGGTGACGATCACCTTTCCCTTTTGCGAAGCAGGAGCCGCGGCCGATGAAGCTCACGTCGATCACCCTTCACCAGGTGTCCATTCCCCTCGTCACCCCGTTCGAGACCTCGTTCATGCGGGAGACGGAGAAGGACTGCTACCTCGTCGAGGCGCGGTTCGACACCCCTCAGGGCGAGATCACCGGGTGGGGCGAATCGGTCGCGATGATCTCTCCGCTCTACTCCTCCGAGTACGTCGCCGCGGGCATCGACGTCACCCGGCGGTGGCTGGCTCCGATCCTCTTCGCCGTCGACGACCTCACGGCCGAGACGGTCGGCTGGCACCTGCGGCACGTCGTCGGGCATCCGATGGCGAAGTCCGCACTCGAGATGGCCGTCATCGACGCCCAGCTCCAGCTGACGGGGCAGTCGTTCAAGTCCTACCTCGGCGGGGTCGTCGATTCCGTGCCCTCAGGGGTGTCGGTCGGCATCCAGGACTCCGTCGAGGAGACGGTCAGGGTCATCGGCGGCTACCTCGACGAGGGCTACTCGCGGATCAAGCTGAAGATCAAGCCGGGCAAGGACATCGCTCCGGTCGCCGCGGTCCGTGAGGCCTTCGGCGACGACTTCGGGTTCCAGGTCGACGCGAACGCCGCGTACACGCTCGTCGACGCCTCCCACCTGCGCCGCCTCGACGACTACGGCCTCCTCCTCATCGAACAGCCCCTCGGTGAGGCCGACATCCGTCAGCATGCGGAGCTCGCGAAGCTCATGGAGACCCCGATGTGCCTCGATGAGTCGATCGTCTCCGCCGAGGCGGCCGCCGACGCGATCGCCCTCGGGGCAGCGGCCGTCATCAACATCAAACCCGGGCGGGTGGGCGGCTACATCGAGGCGAAGCGGATCCACGACCTCGCCGCGGCCAACGGCGTGGCCGTGTGGCACGGCGGGATGGTCGAGACCGGACTCGGACGCGCGGCGAACGCCGCCCTGGCCTCGCTGCCCGGCTTCACCCTGCCCGGCGACATCTCCGGGTCGAATCGCTTCTTCCACGAGGACATCACCGAGGAGATCGTCATGCACGACGGCCGCGTCGACGTCCCCGACACCGTCGGCTTCGGGGTGACGATCGACCCGGCGAAGCTCGAGCGGTTCCGCACGGAGTCGGTCGAGATCCTCCCCCAGAGCTGAGGCGCCGGCCTCCCGCTGGGATCAGGCGCCGAGGCGGTCGCAGGCGAGCCGGGTGACTCTCCTTCGGCGGTGCCGATGAGCTCAGTCTCTCGAGGCGCGGCCGAGTGCGCGGGCCGCCCCTACTGCCCCAGACCGACGACGCCGATCATGATCGGAGCGAGGACGATGATGAGGATGGCACCGGCGATGTCGAAGGTGAAGCCGGTGCGGATCATCTTCGTGATCGGCACCGCCCCGGTGCCGTAGACGATGGCGTTCTGCGGCGTCGAGACCGGAAGCATGAACCCGAAGGAGGCGGCCAGTGTCGCCGCCATCGCCGGCACGAACGGGTCGACTCCTGCCGCCTGGCAGAGCGGGATGACGATCGGGACGATGACGGCGGCGGCCGCAGTGTTCGACGTCGTCTCCGAGATGAGGATCGCGAGGATCACCGAGACGATCGTGATGGTGAACAGGCTCGTCACGCCCAGCGTCTCCGCGAACCCGTTGCCGATCGTCTCGGCGAGTCCGGTGTCGGCGAGCAGCGACCCGAAGATGATGCCGCACCCGAAGAGGATGATCGTTCCCCAGTCGATCTTCGCCGCCTGGCTCCACGTCAGGGTCGGCTCGCGCTTCCTCCAGTTGACCGGCAGGATGAAGAGCAGCGACGCGCCGATGACCGCGACGACTCCCTCGTCGAGGCGGGAGTCGAGGAACTCGTAGATCGCGGAGTCGGTACCCGCGAACAGCGCGGCGAAGGCCGGCAGCAGCCAGAGGACGACGGTGAGACCGAAGGCGAAGAGAGTGTTCTTCTCCGCGCGGGAGACGGGTCCGAGTTCGGCGAGCTCCTTCCTCACATACTCCTCGACGCCTTCGATCCTGCGGATCTCCGGCTTGTTGAGGAGCAGGAGGACGAGGGCGAGCACGATGAACATCGCCACACAGATCGGGAATGCGACGGCCATCCACTGACCGAAGGAGATCTTCTCGCCGGTGGCCTCCTCGATGAGGCCGCGCCCGATGAGGTTGGGCGGCGACCCGACCGGCGTGAGCAGACCGCCGACGCTCGCCCCATAGGCGAGCATGAGCAGCAGAGCCGCTCCCACCCGCAGCCGCAGCGGGTCGAAGTCGGGTTTGACGATGCCGCGCGATTGGAGGAGCTCGGCGATGACCGCGAGGATGCCGAGCGCGGTGGGCATGAGCATCGCCACCGTCGCCGTATTCGACACGAACGCGGAGAGGATGCACGTGATGAGACCGAAGGCGATGATCACCCGGTACACCGATCTGCCGACCCCGGGCAGGGAGAGCACGGTAAGCGCGAGCCGCTGGGCGATCCCGTGGTGGAGCATCGCCTGCGCGAGGATGAACGCGCCGATGAAGGTGAAGATCGTCGACGACCCGAACGGCCCGACGGCGTCCGCGGCCGGCACGATGCCGAGCACGACGACGACACCGACACCGAGGAGTCCTCCGATCGGGATCGGCACCGGCTCGGTGATCCAGAGGACGATGACGCCGAGGAGGACGGCGGCGAGCATGTGCTGCTGATACGTCAGGTCGAACGGGATGAGCGCGAAGATGATCGCAACCGCAGGAGCGAGGATGAACCCCGAGGTCATCCGGGCCCGTTCGAACCTCTCCTCCCGTGGAGAGAGCTTCTGTTCGCTCAGGCTGCGGAAGGTCTTGCCGCCGAGCAGCGCTTCGCGCACATCTGTCTTCTGAACCGACGAGCCGCCGTTGCCTCGTCCCTGCGAGATATCCACCGTCTTTGGTCCTTTCATCGCTGTGAGTCCAGCGTGACCGAGCGGACCGATATAGTCCAAGGCCTGTTTCCGATCAGACCAATAGCATGTGCCTATGGATATTCGTCAGCTCCGCCAGTTCCTCGCCGTCGTCGACACCGGCAGCTTCACGAAGGCGGCAGAGGCCATGCTCGTCGCCCAACCGTCCTTGTCGCAGACGATCAAGGGCTTGGAGCGGGAACTCGGCGTCTCGCTCTTCCACCGCATCGGCCGCACCGTGCGTCTGAGCGAGGCCGGACGTGAGTTCGAGGGTCCCGCACGGCTCGCGGTTCGCGACCTCGATGCGGCGAAGGCGCACATCGATCGTCTGCGCGGACTCCAGGCCGGTCGGATCGAGATCGCGGCGATGCCGTCGCCGAGCATCGAACCGCTGTCGTCGCTGATGGCGAGCTTCACGCTCGCGCATCCGAAGATCGCCTTCGCCGTCGACGGCACCTTCACCGCCGAGGAGACTCTCGAGGCCGTCCGCCACGGTCGCGCTGAGATCGGCTTCCCCGGCAGTCGTGAGCCGCTGAAGGTCAAGGACCTCGACGTCCTCGATGTCACCGCGCACCCCCTCATGCTCGCCCGCCCGCGGTCGCAGACGCCGCACGGACCAGTGCCCGTCGACCCGAGAGCGCTCGCGGGCACCCGCTTCATCGTCTCCCACCCGGGCTCGCTCATGCGCGCCTACGTCGATGAGCTCATCGCCGATGGGATCGAGATCGACATCACCGCCGAGGTGGCGCATCGTTCGTCGATCCTGCCCCTCGTCCGTGCGGGGCTCGGCTCAGCCGTCCTGCCCTCGGCCTGGCAGGTCTTCGCGGCGGCGAACGACGTCGAGATGGTCCCTCTGCGCGGTGCGCCGGCGCTGCATGTCTCTGCCGTCTCCCGGCCCGCGGGGCTCACGCCGGCCGCCGCGGCGTTCCTCGACACGGCAGTCCGCCTCGGCGACGGAGGGCCGCTCCCCCGAACGGGCGAGGAGTCACTCCCTCAACCATAGGCAGATCCGATGAATGGGATCGGGAACTCGTCTTGGACTTATGACTCGTCGACGCGCTCAATGGAAAGAGCCCACTCCCCCTGACGATCGAGGACCGACATGACCGATACTCAGACCTTCTCCATCGCATCGATTCCCGGCGACGGCATCGGCGGCGAGGTCGTCGCCGCTGGACTGCGCGTGCTCGACACGGTCGCCAAGCTCTCCGACGGCGCGGTCGCCTTCGACATCACCGAATACCCGTGGAGCTCGGAGTACTACCTCGAGCACGGCCACTACATCCCCGCCGGCGGCCTCGACGAGCTGCAGAAGCACGACGCCATCTACTTCGGTGCCGTCGGTTCGGCCGACGTCCCCGATCACACAAGCCTGTGGGGGCTGCGTTTGGCGATCACGCAGCCGTTCGACCAGTGGGCGAACATCCGGCCCGTGACCTTCCTGCCCGGAGTCGAATCCCCGCTGCGCAAGGCCGATGACACCGAACTCGACTGGATCGTCGTGCGGGAGAACAGCGAGGGCGAGTACGCGGGCATGGGCGGGCGCAATCTGAGCGGACGCGGCCCCGGCAACGAAGTCGCCCTGCAGACGAGCCTCCACACGGAGAAGGGCACCGAGCGGATTATCCGCTTCGCCTTCGACCTCGCCCGCACCCGCCCGGTGAAGAAGGTCTCGAGCGTGACGAAATCGAACGCCCAGCAGTACGGCATGGTGCTCTGGGATGAGATCTTCGCCCGCGTCGCCGAGGACTATCCGGACGTGGCGACCGAGAGCGTCCTCGTCGATGCGATGAGCGCGAAGTTCGTCCTCCACCCAGAGGAGCTCTCCGTCGTCGTCGCCTCGAACCTCCACGCCGACATCCTCTCGGATCTCGGCTCCGCACTGGCCGGCAGCCTCGGACTCGCCGCGAGCGCGAACCTCAACCCCGAACGCCGATACCCCTCGATGTTCGAGCCGGTCCACGGCTCGGCACCCGACATCGCCGGGCAGGGCGTCGCGAATCCCATCGGAGCGATCTCCTCGGCCGCGCTCATGCTCGACCATCTCGGTCGACCCGCCGAGGCCGACGCGGTGCGTCAGGCCGTCGAGAACGTCACCGGGGCAGGGATCCTGCCGCGTGACCTCGGCGGAAACGCGAACACGATCGAGATGACCGAGGCGATCGTCGCACAGCTCGAAGCGATCCACGCCGAGGCGGCCGCACCGTTGCCGACCCCCTGACCCTCCAGCCCAGCACAGCCGCGCCCGCCGTCTCCCCGCTCTGCGGGGGAACGGCGGGCGCTCTGGTCTGCTGCGCGACCGCCTCGGTGCCGGAGGCTCAGCTGTGGGTCTGCTTCTCCTTCTCCGCGTCCTTCGCCGTGTCGAACTGGAACGTCGAGTGCTCGATCGAGACGTCGAAGTGGTCGGCCACGCAGGCCTGCAGGTCCGCGAGGATCTTCGGGGCGTGCCCGTCGTAGAAGCACTCGTCGGCGAGGACGACGTGGGCGGTGAGCACGGGCAGGTTCGAGTCGATGCGGGTGACGTGGAGGTCGTGGACCGCCTCGACGTGGTCGACGTCCTCGATGTGCTTCTTCACGGCCTCGAGGTCGAGCTTCTTCGGCGCGGACTCGAGCAGGATCGATCCGGTCTCCTTGAGGATCGCGAACGCTCGGGGCACGATGAGGGCCGCGATGACGAGGGCGGCGACAGCATCGGCGCGGGTCCAGTCGAAGAGCCAGATCGAGACGGCGGCGACGATGACGGCGACGGAGCCGAGCGCATCGGCGATGACCTCGAGGAATGCCGCGCGCAGGTTGAGCGAGGAGTTCTTCGACGAGGTGAGGATGAGGATCGAGACGACGTTTCCGGCAAGTCCGACGACGCCGAAGATGAGCAGTTCGGGGCCGGGCACCTCGGGCGGCGCGAAGAAGCGACGCACACCCTCGATGAGGCTGTAGATGCCGAGGCCGAGGAGCAGGGTCGCCTGGGCACCGGCGGCGAGCACTTCGGCGCGCTTGAAGCCCCACGTTTTCTGCCCCTTCGGCGGCCGCGCGACCAGCGTCGCGGCGAACAGTGCGATGCCCAGTCCGATGAGGTCGACGGAGTTGTGTCCGGTGTCGACAAGCAGGGCGAGCGAACCGGTCCAGATCGAACCGAAGACCTGGAAGGCGAAGATCACCAGGACAATGCAGAACACGATCGCGAGCCGCTTGCGCGACCCCGTTTCGTGTGAGTGGTCATGAGACATGAGGACTCCTTTCACACTCACATTAACATATGCGTATGTATTTATGAATATGGGTGAAGTGGATGCTCTGGTGACGGAGAGCAGCGGGGGTCGTGGAAGGAGCGGGGATCGCGGACATGACAACGCCCCGAGGTGGCGCCCGCAGACATGCCGACGCCCCGAGGTGGCGCCCGTAGACATGCCGACGCCCCCGAGGTGGATTCCGCTCGATGATCGCGTGAATATCGAGCCGGATCCACCTCGGGGGCGCAGGATCCTCATCGTGCAGAGTCCTCAGCGTGGCGGGTCCTCAGCGTGGCGAGTCCTCAGCGTGAAGGATCCTCGAGTGCGGGTGACCCGCAGAGGAGGAGGACCCTCACGGCGGAGGCGAGCCGCCGCTCAGCTCAAGCCGAGCGGCGCAAACAGGCTCCGCTGGAGACTGACCGACGTCAGTTCGACGTCGGACCGCTGCCGGTCTCATCGTCGTCGGACGCACCGCCGGCCGAGCCAGGGGTGCCGCCGGTCGAATCCCCGGTGCCGCCGGTCGAGCCATCTGTGCGGCCGTCGGATGCACCGCCGGAGGGGGTCGATCCTGACCCCGGTCCACCTGCGGGTCCCGAACCGGGACCCGAACCTGTGCCCGCACCCGAGCCGGCGCTGCCGCCCGCGGCACCGCCGTCGCGGCGGCGCAGCGCCTCGTCGATGTAGGCCTGGACGTCGATGCCTGTCGCGCGCTTGACCTCGTCGCCGATGTGCTGGATGTCGAGACCGCCATCCGGGTCGAGGAAGTCCTTGGGGTCGAACCCGGCCCACTGACCGCTGTCGCGCTCACCGGCGCGGCCCCCGGTTCCCCCGCTGCCCGGACGACGACCGCCGGAGCTGTCACGGGCTTCGCGCCGGGCCTCCCGGCGAGCGGCCGGAGTGTCGTCGGCGAGACGACCCTCGATGACCTGACCGCGGCCACCTGATCCGCCGGAGCCCGAGCCGGAGCCCGAGTCGGGACCACCCGAGCCCGGTCCGTCCGCATCGTCGTCGCCGTCACCCGAAGCTGACCCTCCGCCCTGCGCCTTGTCGACGAGGTCGGTGAGGTCGATGCCGGTCGTCCCGCGGACGACCTCGAGCACCTGGGCGAGGTTGTTCGACACCGAGTTCGCGAGCTTCGACTCGCCGTCGGTCGACACGATCGACAGGTCCTTGATGTTCGCGTACGGAGCGACGAGTTCGCCGGCGATGTCCGGCAGCACCTCGAGCACCTTGGAGAGGACGGCGGCGTCGTTGAACTTCTTGTACGCCTCGGCCTGCGCCTCAAGCGCTCCGGCCTCGGCCTCACCGCGAGCCTTGATGGCATCGGCCTCGGCCTGACCTTCGAGGCGGATCGCTTCGGCTTCCTTCGACCGGCGGTGGAGTTCGGCAGCGGCCTCGGCTCGACCCTGGGCTTCGATCTCGTAGGCCCGGGCGTCGGCTTCGGCCTGCTGGCGGTAGCGCTCGGCATCGGCCGGGCGGCGCACCTCGGCGTCGAGCTGTTCGGCACGCAGCTCCGCGGCCTCCTTCGCGACGACCCGGTCGCGTTCGAGGAGCTTCTGCTTCTCAGCCGCGGCCGCGAGCGGACCGGCGTTGTCGGCCGTCGCCTGCCGCTGGTCGGCCTCCTCCTTCAGAGCCGCCCGACGCAGCGCGAGCTGCTGCTGCTGTTCGGCGATCGCCTGATCGGTCAGCGCCTGCTGCTTCTGCGTCTCCTCGTTCTGCTGCGCTTCCTCAACAGCCGCGGCACGGGAGGCATTCGCCTCGGCGATGGCGGCGTTCTTCGCGACCTCAGCGGCCTGCGGGCGACCCCAGTCGCGCAGGTAGCTGCCCTCGTCCTCGACCGCGGAGATCTGGAAGGTGTCGATGACGAGACCCTGGTTGTTCATCGAGTGCGCGGATTCCTCCTGCACCTGCGCGGCGAAGGAGGCGCGGTCCTGGATGATCTGCTCGACGGTGAGCGTGCCGACGACCGCGCGCAGGGTGCCGGAGAGGATCTCCTTGCTGTAGTGGTCGATCTGATCCTGCTGGTCGAGGAAGCGCTGCGCGGCCTTGCGCACGTCATCGTCGGTGCCGCCGACCTTGACCTGGGCGACGCCGCGCAGCTTGAGCGCGATGCCGTTCTTCGAGATGCCGTCGATCTCGACGGAGATCTGCCGCGACGACAGCGAGAGAATGAACGCCTTCTGCACGATCGGGTAGACGACTGCGCGTCCGCCGATGATGATCCGCCCCGACCCGGACGCTCCCGAGGCGTTGCGTCCGGTGATGATGAGGGCCTCGGACGGCGAGGCGATCTTGTACGACCGGAGAATGACGACGAGTGCGATGAGCACGACGATGGCGATGGCGCCGATGATGACGGCGCCGAGTATGAGGTCCATGAGCGGGCCTTTCGTTTCCTCAACGGGGATGCAGGCGAGCCGACGCTTGTAGTCGGCCCGTGCTCACCACCCTATCGGAGGGCACGACGCCTGCCCAGGCCGCAGAGCGCGGAGATGTTCCAGGTCAGGAACTCGCCGAGGCGGTCGTCCCACACCGCGGGACCGTGCAGTTCGTCGGGCGACCGGACGAGAGGCCTGAGTCGATCACCGGGTCTGCGTGGCTCGGATGACCTGAGTCGATCACCGCGCCGAGGCGGTCGGGCTCGTGCGGCTCAGCTGCCGGGAGGACCGACGATGAGGAGTCCGGAGAACACCGCGATGACGACGACGGCGCCGACCCCGGCGGCCACCCACGGCGAGCGCAGCGCCCACGCGCTCAGCTTCTCCAGCGGTCCGCGCGGCGCCCGGCCGCCCCGGCCGAGTCCCCAGTCGCCGTCGAGGGCTCCGGCCTTCGCCGAGGCGATCTCGAACGGGATCGTCGCGAACGGGATGACTGCGGAGACGAGGCCTGCGAGGATGCGCCCGATGCTCCACTTCTGGGAGATGCCGACGAGGAGGACGACGACAACGAAGCAGAGGAAGACGAATCCGTGGATTCCGCCTCCGATGCGCACCCCCACCTCGGTGGTCTGAGTGACGTACTTGAGGAACATGCCGACAAGCAGGAGGGCCCACGTGATGGCCTCGGCGACGGCGAAGAAATTGAAGAGCTTCTTAGGGGTCACGGAACCTCATTGTGCCGGGCGAAGCTGGGCGGATCCTGCGTTGCCGAGACCAGGTGAGCATCGTCGCTCCTGGTCAGACGCACCAACGCCCGAGCGGTGCCGTGCAGGGGCGTGTCCGGGGTCACGCCGGCGCGGTGCAATTCCCGCCGCCGTCGCGGGTGCCGGCCGACGACGATGCGGGTGCCGACAGACTCCGATGCGAGTGTCAGCAGACAACGATCACGCAGGCCGGCGAACTTGTCCAGTCACCGGCCCGCGTGGCTTCGGGGTGGGTCAGCCCGGGTCGGTGCGGTCATCACCGCGCCGACCCGGACTCACCGTCTCACTCGAGGCTGCCGGCCTTCCTGCGGCGGGCGCCCATGGTCATGACGACACCGAGCACGATGAGCGCTGCGGCCGAGGCGACGAGCGGAAGAGCCTCGTTACCGGTGCGCGGGAGGTCTCCCCCGCCTCCGCCGCCGGCGCCCGGATCGTCGGCTCCGGCCGCGACGACCTCGAACGAGCCGTTGAGCGCGTCGCCGCCTTCGCAGTCGACGGTGACGTCGTACTTTCCGACGTACTCGGCCGACTTCGACTCATCGAGTCCGCGGACACCGAACTTCGCCACGCCGTCGGCGTCGACGGTCGCGGTCTGCTCGAACTTCTCGATGGTGCCGTTCTGCGGATCCACCGTCATCGTCGCCGTCGTCCCCGGCGTGCAGCCGGTGGCGGTGACCTGGACGCCGGTGTCGGAGACGAAGTCGTTCTCATCGATCGTCGTCGGATCGATCGTCAGACTCCGCTCGTCGGGAGCGTCCGTCGGGGTCGAGGTCGGCGAATCCGTCGGGGTCGAGGTCGGGGTCTCGGTCGGCGTGGAGGTCGGCGTCTCCGTCGGGGTCTCCGTGGGAGCCGGCTCGAGGTCGTAGGCGAGCGTGTGGACGGAGTAGGCGATCGCAGGTCCGAAGATGTCGATCGCGTCCCGGCTCACGTTGTCGATCGTGTCGGTGGGCTGATGGTAGTTCGTGTCCTGCGGCTTGCCCTCCTCACCACCGAACCACTCGACCTGCTCCGGCGTCTTGATCTCGTCGGCTCCGGAGAACAGACCGCTGACCGGCACACCGGCGTCGAGGAACGCCTGGTAGTCGGAGCGACCGGAGAACTCGGTGCCGATGTTCTTCTGGTCGTTGTCGGCGAAGTAGTCGGTGAAGACCTTCTCGAGCTCGGCCGAACCGGCGGGGACGTTGACGCCGTCGGGCACCGGAACGTCGGAGCCGTCGGAGTCGAGGGTGCCGACGACGTAGTTGTCGGAGCCGATCATGTCGAAGTTCATGTAGGCCTTGACCTTGGCGAGTTCGTCCGCGCTCAGGCTCTCGACGTACTTCGTCGACCCGACGAGACCGACCTCCTCGGCACCCCACCAGGCGAAGCGGACCGCATTGTCGACCTCGGTCGGCTGCTGGGCGAGCGCCTCGGCGCTGGCGAGCAGAGCAGCCGAACCCGAGCCGTTGTCATTGGCGGCGGGTCCTTCGGGCACACCGTCGAGGTGGGCACCGAACATCTGCACATTGTCCTTGTCGCCGGCCTTCGTCTCGGCGATGACGTTCCACGTCGTCGACGTCTTGTACTCGGTCTCGAGCGTGAAGTCCGTTGCTGGCGCCTCACCGTCGGCGGCCGCCTGCACCTTCTCGAGCAGTCCGTTGCCGAGATTGTAGGTCGTGCCCACAGTGGGCGCGCCGTTCTCGATGCGCTCGCCGAGGGTGGCGTTGAGCTCCTCGTCGGGGGCGTCCTTCGTGTTGTTGTAGATGATGACGGCGGCTGCTCCGGCGTCCGTGGCGGCCTGTGCCTTTTCCCCGAAGGTGCAGGAACCGCGGGCGACGAGGACGACCGCGCCGTTGGCGGAGTCGTCGTAGTCGCTGGCCTGGCAGCCGAGCTGGCCGCCGGCGAGGTCGGAGTAGTCGTCATCGACGGGCACGACGAGCGGCAGATCCGTCAGCGGCGCCGAGGTGCCTTCGGTGTAGCTCGCGGGGGTGACGGCGACGTCCTCCCCGTCGACCTTGACGGAGACGGTGCCGAAGTCCTGGTTCTCGACGTCGAAGGCCTGCCGGCTGACGTCGTAGGCGCCCGTGGCCTCGAGCGTCTGCTCGACGTACTCCACGGCCTCCTCATATCCCGGGGCGCCGAGCGACCGGTACCCGGTGTCGGCGTTCTTCACCGAGATGTCGGAGATGTTCTGCAGCTGTTCCATCACGGCGTCGCCGGTGACGCCCATATCGGTGTGCTCTGTCGGACCTGCGGTTCCGGCGGCCATCGCCGGGGCCATGCCGCTGAAGACCAGTCCCGCGGATGCGGTGACGGCCAACGCGGCTTTCATGCGCAACTTCATGGAGTTCCTTTCGCTCCTCAGGTGCCACGCGAATCGACCTCGCCTCACGGGCCGTCGACGGTGCACGACCCCACGTGCTCACCCGGGCGCGGACTGCGGACACCCGGTGTCTGTCGTCCCTGGGTGCGGTGCGCTCGGGGCTGGGAGAGCCTGACTCTGGTGTTTCGCCGAGTGGTTCGCCGTTGGTAACGAATCACAAACATCTATAACGAAACGGTGACACAACTCACATGGTTCATTAACCTATCGCATCAGTAACATCCTTAGGTCACGAATGGATAACAACCCATACTTAAGCAATTGCGCAAGTGTTGAACTGAGTGGGAGTTCTCCGATAGCATCGCACCAGTGACGAATCAGCAGTCTGCGCCCGCCGCGCCCACCGACCCTCCGCCCGACCGCCGGACCATCCGGCGGTGGCAGCGCTACCTCGCCAACGAGCGCCTCGAAGAGCGCGTCTACCGTGATCTCGCCGAGCGCCGCACCGGTGAGGACCGGGAGATCCTCCTCGGACTCGCCGCCGCCGAATCCCGGCACCAGCAGCATTGGATCCGCCTCCTCGGCGCGCATGCCGCGAAGAAGCGCACCCCCGACCTCGTCACCCTCTTCCTCGCCTTCTTCGGCCGGATCTTCGGTTCGGTCTTCATCCTCGCGCTCGCGCAGCAGTCGGAGACGAGCTCCCCGTACCAGAACGACGACGCGGCATCCCCGGAGATGGCCGCCGATGAGCGGATCCACGCCGAGGTCGTCCGCGCTCTCGCCGCCCGTTCCCGGGCCCGCCTGTCGGGCAACTTCCGGGCCGCCGTCTTCGGCGCCAACGACGGTCTCGTCTCGAACCTCGCGCTCGTCCTCGGCGTCGGTGCCGCCGGTGTGCCGAACACCGTCATCCTCCTCACCGGCGTCTCGGGTCTCCTCGCGGGCGCCCTGTCGATGGGCGCCGGCGAGTACATCTCCGTGCGCTCCCAGCGCGAGCTCCTCGACGCCTCGACCCCGGACCCGGAGTCCCGGCACGCGCTCGCCGACCTCAACATCGATGCGAACGAGCTCGCGCTCGTCTTCCGCGCCCGCGGCATGGACCCCGACGAGGCGGAGATCCAGGCGCATCGGACGATCTCCGAGGCGAAGACGACGAACGCCCCGCAGCTGCCGAGCCTCGAATCGGGCATCGAGAGCTCTGCGCTCGGCACCGGCATCGGGGCGGCCCTCTCGAGCTTCGCGTTCTTCTCCTCGGGCGCGCTCATCCCGATCCTGCCCTACATCTTCGGCATGTCGGGGCTGCCCGCTGTCTTCCTCTCCGCCGGCCTCGTCGGCATCGCCCTCCTCTTCACCGGCGGCACCGTCGGCCTGCTCTCGGGCAAGGCGCCGGGACCGCGGGCGCTGCGGCAGATGGCGATCGGCTTCGGCGCCGCCGCCGTGACCTACGGACTCGGCCTCGTCTTCGGCATCAGCACCGGCTGAGTGCGCGGAACCGGCTGAGTGCGCGGGATCGACTGCGAGTCCACTGACTGAGACGGCCGGCTGGGACTGCGCCGCCGGCTGGGATTACGACGCCGGCTGAGGAGTCAGCCCCCGGCATGCGGCGGCGTCGAACCGCGCCGGCACCGGTGCTCGACGACATCATCACTTGCCGATGAGGACTCCCGGACTCGGACCGGCGACCGTAGACTGTCCCCATGACCCAAGTCCTCGTCCTCATCGATCCCGGCACTTCGACGGTCACCACCGCCGATCTCGCCTCCCCCCAGCTGCCGGTCACGGACCTGGCCGCCCACCGCGGCGACGGCATCTTCGAGACGGTCCTCGTCCGCGTCAACCCGGACACCCGTGAGGCCACCGTCGTCTCCCGCGAACGCCACTTCGCGCGGTTCCATTCGTCCGCCTCGGCGCTCGATCTGCCCGAACCCGACCGCAAGCTGTGGCGGCAGGCCGTCGACCGACTCATCGCCGAAGCGATCGCCGCGAACCCCGAGACCACGGAGTTCGCGGTCCGCTACACGCTCTCCCGCGGCGGCGACGCCCCGCGCGGGTGGGCCTTCACCGTGCCCATCGAGGATACGATCGTCACCGCCCGCGCCGAGGGCGTGAGCGCCGTGAGCGTCGACCGCGGCTACGACGCCTACGTCGGTCGGCGCGCACCGTGGCTCCTCCTCGGCGCGAAGACCCTGTCGTACGCGGTCAATCAGGCGGCCCTGCGGTACGCGCAGGGGCAGGGAGCCGACGAGGCCCTCTTCGTCTCCCGCGACGGCGTCGTCCTCGAAGGTCCGACCGCGAACATCGTCATTCGCCGAGGCGACCACCTCCTCACCCCGGATCCCGCCGCCGGTCTGCTCGCCGGGACGACCCAGCGGCTCCTCTTCGACCATGCCGGTCGACTCGAGCTCAAGGCCGATTACGCCGACCTCAGCGTCGACGATGTCCTCTCCGCCGATGGCGCATGGTTCGTCTCGTCGGTGCGCACCGCGGTGACGCTGCGCGCGCTCGACGGGAAGTCGCTTTCGCGCGACGAGGCGCTGACCAGGGAATTCCAGAGGATCATCGCCGCCGGGTGAACGGGGCGGGGCGGCCTGGCGGGTGCGTCAGTGCCGATTGCGCGACATCCGAGTCGCGGACTCACGCGGTGATCCGTCGTCCGACCCGCCGCGGCGGCCCGCTTCGCAGTGCCCCGCTTCGCCGCGGCAGTTCGCATGCCGCTCAGCAGCAGGCCGGGGCACGGTGACGGCGAGGATGAGGCCGAGCATCGAGGCCCCGCAGCCGATGAACCAGAGGACCCAGAAGAACGCGGCGAGCTCGGGGGCGAGTCCGAGGACGAATCCGCAGATGCCCAGCACGAAGAGACCCGTGACCATGACGTTCTTCCGTCTGGTGAGCACGCGGACCTCCTCCCTGCATCGGTGGTCTCACGCTATCGGTCGGCGGCGCGTCGCACATCGCACAAAAGTATGAAATTCAGGCGCCTGCGATAGTGTGGATGACGAAGGACTCCTTCATCCGACGGCGGTCGTCGCCGTTGCCGGATCACCGGAGGAGTCGCTCCTCGACTTCGAACGAAAGGACACGGGCATGGGAAAGCTCGCTTGGCAGATCATCGGCGTCGGAGCGCCCATCGTGGCAGCTGTCGCAGCCCGGAAGGTGCTCACCTTCGCGTGGGAGAAGTCGACTCATCGTCCCGCACCGTCGAACCCCGTCGACGAAGAGATCTCGATGTCGGAGGCCCTGGCCTGGACCGTCGTCTCGGGTGTCGGGGTGGCCATCGCCCAGCTCGTCGTTCAGCGCCTGGCCGCGAACACCGTGCGCAACAACTTCGGCGACCAGGCTCTGCCGAAGAAGTTCCGCAAGCAGATCGCCGAAGGCGTCTGAGCCGACCGCTCACCGACACACGAGCGCCCTGCCGAGTGGATTCCCACCCGGCAGGGCGTTCGTCGTCCATGGCGACGTCGAGAAGCCGGGTCGCTCGTCCGCGCCCGCGCGCATTCCGCCGCCGGATGCGCTCAGCGGTCCCGCGGTGCGGTCAGGCGTAGAGCCGGTCGAGGATGACGGCGAGTTCGCCGGCGGCGATCTGTCCCGGCGCCGAGGCGGTGCCCATCTGCGCGAAGGTCGCGCAGCTGCCGAAGTCGGCGCCGAGGATCCGACTCGTCCGGCCCAGCTCCCCCATCGAGATCCCGAGCACGGGGCAGTCGAGGTCGGCGTCGGCCTCGGCGGTGGCCCGGAGCAGGTCGGCGACATCGGCGGCAGTCGTCGGCATCATCGCGATCTTGACGACATCGGCTCCTGCCGCCCGCATCTCGATGAGCGTTTCGCGCATGTCGGCGACGCGTTCGGTGTCCGAGAAGTTGTGCCGGGAGGCGACGACGGGCACGCCGACGGTCCGCAGCACCCCGATGACGTCCTGCGCCGAATCCCGGGCGATCTCGACATCGATCGCGATCGGGACCGTCGCACCGGCGGCCGCGTTCGCGTCGGTCAGCGCCGCCGCGAGGCCGGCGACCACCTCGGCGTAGGAGGCATCACTGAGCTCGGCCTCCCCGCCTTCGGCAGCGGTGCGCAGCGTGGCGAGGACCGGCAGACCGGCGGCGGTGACGTGCGGGGCGAGCTCTCTGATCGCCTCAGCGACGGCATCGACTCCTCCGCCGGCGGGATCGAGGGTGTCGGCGACGAGGGGGTCGACGCGCCACTCGATGACATCGACGAGGCCGCTGTCGGCGGCTTCCCGACAGCTGAGCGCCAGCAGCTCGGCATCGGTGTGGAGGACGGGCACGATGACTGCCGGGCGGCGGGGGTTGCGCGTCGCCGGGGTCGAAGACGGAACGGTCGGGGCGGAAACCTCCGCACCGGAGTCGGTCGCGGGAGCGGAGTCGAGAAGGAACGGCAGCGGCTTCATGGTCTCAAGAGTAGAGGCTCCCGCACGTGCAGTCGCCCGCTCGACCGGCGTCCGAGCACCGCGAACCACTGCGCCGCGAACTTCAGCAGTGATGGGCACGAGAATCAGCGGGGGAAAATCGCCCGCATTGCGGAATTATCGATCGATCAATGGCAAATGCCATCGTCGAACGGTTAGCGGAATAAGGCCATGACGACCTTCCGCAAGGCGCAAATGTAACGATCAAGTAACGCATCGCCTTACATCGTCCCAGGTCAGATACCCTGTCAACCACAACACTCCCGACGACAGGAATATTGTTCCCGCCGAAAAGTGTGGAAAATTCTATAATGAGGACTGAGATTTCCGTGAGCGGTGAGGCCCATGTGATCGACTCCTGTTCGATTCGACAGTCGCCGAACCGCGCGACAGGGTGAGGCCTCTCGTTCTGCGGACAGTCAGGACTCCAAGGAGGTATTCCGTGAGCGTCGTCAAGGCATCACACGTCTACAAGGTCTTCGGCAAACGCCAGAACGAAGTCGTCAAGCGCCTCGAAGAGGGCGCCGACCGTGACGAGCTGACGAAGCTCGGCACCGCCGCAGTCATCGATGCGAGCTTCGAAGTCGAGAAGGGCGAGATCTTCGTCGTCATGGGCCTGTCGGGCTCCGGCAAGTCGACTCTCATCCGCACGCTCAACGGCCTGTGGTCGACGACAGCGGGGTCCGTCGAGGTGCTCGGCACGGATATCGCCAAAGCCGACGCCCGCACCCTACGCAAGGTCCGCAGCGACCACATCTCGATGGTCTTCCAGCACTTCGCCCTCCTCCCCCACCGGACCGTGCGGGAGAACGCCGCCTATGCCCTCGAGCTGCGCGGCGTCCCGAGAGCTGAGCGACTGGCGAAGGCCGAGGAATGGCTCAAGGCCGTCGGACTCGAAGGCTGGGGAGACAAGTTCCCCGAGCAGCTCTCCGGTGGCATGCAGCAGCGCGTCGGGCTCGCCCGCGCCTTCACAGCCGAGACCGACATCCTTCTCATGGACGAAGCCTTCTCTGCTCTCGACCCGCTCATCCGCCGAGAGATGCAGGAGCAGCTCGTCGAACTGCAGGCGAAGTTCAAGAAGACGATCATCTTCATCACTCACGACCTCAATGAGGCGATGTTCATGGGCGACCGCATTGCGGTCATGCGCAACGGACGCATCGTCCAGATCGGGACGCCGGAGGAGATCCTCACGGATCCTGCCAACGACTACGTCGCGCAGTTCGTCCAGGACGTCGACCGCGCTCGCGTGCTCACGGCGAGAAACGTCATGGAGAAGCCCCGCCAGGTCGTCTCCGACCAGAGCGGACCGCGCGTGGCCCTGCGGGCGATGCGTGACAGCTACGCCTCGGCGCTGTGCGTCGTCGATCGCGATCGTCGCCTGCTCGGGGTGGTCAGCGACCGTGACGCCGTCGCGCAGATCCGCAGCGGAGCGACGACGCTCGACGGCATCGTCAAGCCGCCGGCGATCGTCGCCCACCCCGACGACGTCCTCATCGATCTGTTCATCCCGTCGGCTGAATCGCCGCTGCCGCTGCCGGTCGTCAACGACCTGGGGCAGCTCGTCGGAGTGATCCCGCGTGCCACTCTGCTCGCAGCGCTCGGCCATCACAGCGGTGACGGAGAGGTGCAGCAGCCGGCACCGCCTGTGGCGGCCAGCGAGATCGAAGACGTGCTCGGCGATGATCCGCACACCGTGGTCGTCGACAACTCCGTGGAGAGGGAGGCCCTGTGATGGAGGACATCAGAATCCCGGTCGGCGCCTGGGCCGACTCGGTCTTCGACTGGCTCAAGGACAATCTGGGGTGGCTCTTCGACTTCATCACCGTGGTCGTCCGCTTCCTCGTCGAGGGTCTCACCACCGTTCTCGTCGACCTTCATCCGCTCGTCATCATCATCATCCTCGCGTTCCTCGGATGGCTTGTGCGGTCGTGGCAGTTCGCCCTCGGCACACTCGTCACGATGTTCTTCATCATGACGATGGATCAATGGGTGTCGGCGATGCAGACGCTCGCGCTCGTCGTCCTCGCCGCCCTCGTCGCGGTCATCATCGCGATCCCCGTCGGCATTCTGGCCGCGAGGAACGACACGGTGTCGGCGATCGTCAAACCGATCCTCGACTTCATGCAGACGATGCCGGCGTTCGTCTACCTCATTCCCGCGGTGACGTTCTTCAGCATCGGCGTCGTGCCCGGCCTCGTCTCGACGGTGATCTTCGCCCTGCCGCCGGGCGTCCGCTTCACCGAGCTCGGCATCCGCGGCGTCGACAAGGAGACCGTCGAGGCCGGCTATGCCTTCGGAGCCACCCCGAGGCAGATCCTGCGCGGAGTCCAGATCCCGCTGGCCACCCCGACGATCATGGCCGGCATCAACCAGGTCATCATGCTCGCCCTGGCGATGGCCGTCATCGCCGGCATCGTCGGTGCCGACGGCCTCGGCAAGAACGTCGTCGAAGCCGTTGCGACGCAGAACCTGCCGCTCGGAGTCGAAGCCGGACTCGGCGTCGTCATCCTCGCGATCTACCTCGACCGCGTCACCGCGGCTCTGGGCACGGCGAAGGACTATCCGAACTCCCTCCTCGGCGCCCTCAAACGACGCAGGGCCACAGCCGCGAACACCCGTGCGGCAGCCGAACCGGACACTGTGGAAGAGGTAGAGATCGTCCGCACTCAGAGTTGACACACCGTTCTCAGCAGACCACACAACCAGTAGTTAGGAAACCACGATGAAGAAGCGTTTCGTCACGAAGATCGCCGCCGTCGGCGCGGCTCTGGCCTTGGCTCTCACCGGCTGCTCGCAGGAAGCCAGCAACAACAGCGGCGGTGGCGAAGGCGGGGACAAGGGCACCATCACCCTGGGATTCATCCCGTCATGGACCGATGGTCTCAGCACCGCGTACCTGCTGGAGAACCAGCTGACCAAGCTGGGCTACAACGTGGAGATGGAGACGATCACCGAAGCCGCGATCCTCTACTCGGGTCTCGCGAACGGCGATGTCGACATCTACCCGTCAGCGTGGCCGGAGGTCACCCACAAGCAGTACATGGACGAGTACGGGGATCAGCTCGAAGACCTCGGCGCGTACTACGACAATGCGAAGCTGACGATCGCCGTGCCCTCGTACAGCAACATCAACTCGATCGAGGACCTCAAGGGCAAGGCGAGCGAGTTCGACGGGAAGATCATCGGCATCGAGCCCGGCGCCGGTCTGACCGCGCAGACCAAGGACACGATGATGCCCGAGTACGGTCTCGACGGCGAGTACGAACTCGTCACGTCGTCGACCGCGACGATGCTCACCGAGCTGAAGAACAAGATCGACAACAAGGAAGAGGTCGTGGTGACCCTGTGGCGTCCGTTCTGGGCGAACAGCGCCTACGACGTCAAGGACCTCGAAGACCCCAAGGGCGCGATGGGCGAAGCGGAAGCGCTCCACTTCCTCGGCACCAAGGGCTTCGCGGAGGAGAACCCTGAGGCCGCCGAGTACATCAAGGGCATCAAACTCGACGACCAGCAGTACGGTTCGCTCGAGGATATGGTCGTCAATGAGTACGGTGAGGGCAAGGAAGCTGAGGCTGTGGCCCAGTGGATCAAGGACAACCCCGACGCCTACTCCACCGAGATCAGCGAGTGACGCACTGCGCCGTTGACCGTGTGATCAGCTGACCTCCGGGCGCAGCTGTCTGCGGTCTCCGCTGACTTGGCCGGGCCCGTCGGTTCGCATCGCGAATCGGCGGGCCCGGTCTCGTTCTGCAATCGTGCCCCGAGCGCAGAACGACCACCGTCGGCGGTGCCGCGTGCGCGGTCGCCCCGTCATCCGGCGCAGTCGTTTCGGCCCTAACGCGCCGATCGCTGCCGCCGGCGGGCGATAATCGTTGCATGGAGACCACCGAGGCGACCCACCCGGCAGCGGCGACCCTGACCACTCCGGTCGGGATCATCGCGGTGACGAGCACGCGCATGGCGATCGTCCGCGTCGAATGGGTCGACGCCGATTCCGAGCCCACTCCAGACGACGAGAATCCTCTCCTCACGGAGGCGCTCGGACAGCTGCGCGCCTACTTCGACGGCCGCCTCGGCGAGTTCGATCTTCCGCTCTCGCTCGACGGGATCTCCCCGGTCGCGACGACCGTTCTGACAGTGCTCGCCGACACCGTCGACTATGGGGCGACCGTGACCTACGGGGAACTCGCCGCACGCTCCGGGACCGGCATCCCGGCGCGGGCGATCGGGAGCATCATGGGGCTCAACCCGCTGCCGCTGCTCATCCCCTGCCATCGCGTCGTCGCCGGTGACGGCCTCGGCGGATACTCGGGCGGTCACCGCGGAGTGGGACTGGCGACGAAACGCCGACTCCTCGAGCTGGAGGGAGCTCTCCCGAGCCCGTTGTTCTGAGGGACTCGGGACGAGCCCGCTGTTCTGAGGAGGACTGGACGAGGCCGCGGATCGGAGGGTGTGATCCCCCGGGCCGCGGCCTCGTTCGTCGTTGTCCGACTCCCCAGTGCACAGCCGCCGAAGTACCGGTGCGCATCCTTCGCTGTGCCGGTGCTCAGCCTCCGAAGAGCGTCTGGCCGACGTACTCGCCGTCCTTCGCCCCCGGCGGAATCGCCCACACCGTCGACCCGATGGGCACGGTCCAGACGTTGAGCAGATCCACCTCGGCGAGCCGCCGCTGGATCGGCAGGAACTGCCGGGCGATGTCCGCCTGGAACGACGCGAACATCAGCCCCGACTGACCCCCGGCACCGGTCTCGTAGTTGTACGGCCGGCGCACGATCTGCACCTCCGGTCCGAGCCCGTCGCGGGCCCTGGCCATGTGCGAGGCCGCCGAGATCACCGTGAGACCCCGGTCGTCGACGGCCGTGAAATCGGGCTCGTCGAACTCGTCGGTGCCCGTCGTCGGCGCCCCCGAGTCGACGAAGCGACC
Organism: Brevibacterium sp. 2SA; assembly: GCF_005502845.1. Taxonomy (NCBI): domain Bacteria; kingdom Bacillati; phylum Actinomycetota; class Actinomycetes; order Micrococcales; family Brevibacteriaceae; genus Brevibacterium; species Brevibacterium sp. 2SA. The sequence goes on from NZ_SCMW01000051.1 coordinate 22,080, forward strand.
GACGGAGAAGTCACGCGCCGGACGGTCCGCCTCGTCCCACGTCTCGAGGTTCATCTCGATGTCACGCAGCACGAGCGTCGTCCCGCCCTGCATCCACGACGGCAGCGCCTCGCCGAGGTCGGTCGGCGGTTCACCACGGGCGGAGAAGACCGCGTCCGTCCGTCCGGTCGCCCGACCCCACACGAGGCGGCTGAAGTCCTCGGACCCCATGCCCGGGTTCGCGGTGCCGTCGAGCTGGCCGAAGAGATTGCGCTGCGTCTGCCCCTCGCCCTTCGTGCCGTACGAGTTGCGGAACCCCGTGCGCTGCCAGGCGATGTCGGCGAACGCGCGGGAGTCCTTCCACAGCATCCGGCGGGCGTGGGCGACTCCGAGCGGATCGTCGCCGCAGATCTGCAGGAGCAGATCCCCGGTCGAGCGCTGCGGGTCGAGCCGGTCGATCGAGAAGCTCTCGAGCGGCCGCAGCCACTCGGGCACCGCCTGGCTGCCCGCGAGCGCGACGAGGTTCTGGCCGAAGCCGAACGTCACCGTCAGGCGGGCGGGATCGGCCGCCATCTCTGGTTCGGAGTCCGCCAGGGGCGCGGTGCCCTGCGTGAGCGCGGCGGCATCCGCGGTGAGCAGACGCAGCCACCGCACGACGGCGGCGGCGTTCTTCGTCTCCGGCTTCATCGTGAACGCGAGGAACTCGCCGTGGGCCTGCGGGGCCGTCTCGATCCCGGCCTGGTGCTCGCCGAAGAACGGCACCGCGACCTCACCGTTGACGCCGGTGGTGTCGGCACGCGGCGGTCGCGGGGAGTTCGCCTCGGTCGCCCGCCCGATGCCGAACCCGGCGAGCGACCCGACTGCTCCGACGCCGCCGGCGACGGCCGCCGAGGCGATGAGGCCCCGACGGCTGAAGCCGCGGCGGGTCGGAGCCGCTTCGGCGCTGTCCTCACCGGCCCCGGCGGCCGAGGACGTCACGTCCTCGGCGGCCGACCCGCCCGGCGCAATCGCCGACTCCGCCGATGACGACGTCCGCTCGGCGGCGGGCTCGGTGTCACGACCCGACGCGGAGTCCGGGTCGCGGGGGTCACTTGTCACCGGAGTCCTCATCGCTCATGCCCGACATGTCGCCCATGCCGTCCATTCCGTCACCGCCGTCGGAGGCGGCATCGGGCTCGCCGGGCGCGTAGGTCTCCTGCGCACCCGTGTACTCCTTGGCGACCGCGGTCGCGGGGATCGTCTCGTCATCGGCGGTGACGAGTTCGACGGTGATCTCCTCGCCCGGCTTGATCGGGCGCGTCATGTCCATGACCATGATGTGGTCGCCACCCGGTTCGAGGTCGAGGGAGCCGCCGGCGGGAATGACGAAGCCGCCGTCCTTCTCCTGCATCATCATCGAACCGGAGCCGTCGTCGATGGTCTCGTGGAGCTGGACCATGTTGGCTCCGTCGTAGTTGGCGCCGACGAGGTTGATGTCGGCGTCGGTCGTGTTCGTCACCTTGCCGAAGATTCCGGTCATGCCCTCGTCGGCGGCCTTGACCCACGCGTCGTCGAACGTCAGCGAGGCCGAGGCGTCGACCGAGGCACTGCTGCTCGAGGCCGAGGGTTCCGAGGCGCTGCTCTGGCTGCCGCTCTGACCGCAGCCGCTGAGACCGAGGACGAGGGCCGCCGACATGGCGAGCGCGGGCATGGTGGACTTGAGAATGGTGTTCTTGCGCATTTCGTCTGCACTTTCGTGTGGTGGCGTTCGTCGGCGGTCGGGTGCGGATCATGCCGTCGCCGAGGCGGTTCCGACGCGGCCATGTGGCGATCCCTGTCAGGAGGTCCCGCAGTGCGGGAGGCTCACCGGGACGTGCGCTCTCTGCCGCGCCGGGTGTCGACGCGCGGCCGCGACCGAGTTCGTAGGAATGACGGCCTGGGCACGAGACCGGCGCCGGGTGGCGCTGGGCAACCGCGCCCGCCGGAGCAGCATGATCGCATGACTGTTCGACGAATGCCGAGGGTGATGTGGGGTGCAGCGCGACGTCGGATCGCGCGCTGCCGGTGGTGAGGTGTCAGACGAGCGCGGGAGGACCGCGACGGTAGTTCGGGCCGATGACGGCCACCGGCACCATGTGCGGGAGTTCGCGCATATGGCGGACGACGCGCAGGCGCGCGCCCGCAAGACTGTGTTGCGCCGACGCGAGTGCGCGCAGGGCGATGACAACCGGCCCCAGTGCCAGTTGGAGGATGCTGAAGAGGAGATCCTCACCGCGCTTGAGGATGATCGCGGTGACGATGACGGCGACGATGTGGGCGATGATCATGCCCGGGCCGGCGCCGTTGGCGTGGCCCATCGAATGGCCCATCGGGGTGGCCTGACCGAGGTCGAGAGACCCGGTGGCCGGGGTCATGAGTTCGTGTTCGGCTGCTGACATCGTCGGATCCGGCGACGCCGAGGCGGATGCGCCGGCGGTCCCCCGCATCATCGACGACATCGGGCCGAACCAGCCCATCGAGGCATGCATGAGGAGCTGACCGAGGCCGAGGATCGCGGCGAGAGCGAGGTATCCGAGGCGACGTCCCGCGAGGATCATCGCCGCCCAGAGGACGAGGATGAAGACGAAGCCGGTGCCGAGGGCGGAGAAGTCACCGCCGGCGCCGACGTGCATGAGCACCGCGAGCATCGTCGTCATCACGGCTGCGAAGAGAGCACGGATCGACTTGTGCCAGCCGGTCATGCCACCTCCTCACCTCAGGGTCCATGCAGGCTCCATTTACCCACTACACAGTGTAGAACCGGGCCCGGCGACCGTGCCAGTCAGAGCCGACAGCTCAGAGCAATGTCACACTGCCGAGGCGGGCAGGAGTCACATGCGCAGCCAGGTGTCCTCGGTGCGCTTGACCATGGCGCCCGCCTCTTCGGCCGCATCGGCCCAGGTGACGGGCTCGCCGGCGGCGCTGACGACGGAGTCGGAGAGGACGATGACGTCGAAGTTGCAGACGAGGGCCGCCATCGCCGAGGCCCACACCGCACCGGGATTCTCGTCGACTCCGGCGATGACGATCCGATCGACGGCCATGTCGTGGAGTCCGGCGGCGAGGTCGTCGACGCCTTCGAAGATGTCGGGATTGTCCGAGCGGAGGACGAGGTCCTCCTCGTCGGGGCCGAAGACGCTGATCTCCTCGTCGTCGCGGCCGGAGACCTCCTCGTTCGTCGTGGCGAAGATGAGCACTCCGCCCACCGCACGGGTGCGGCCGACGATCCCGCCGAGGGTCTCGACGGCCCTCTGAGAGGTCAGCGCTGTGTCGTCGGTGTCGATGAGGAGCAGAGCATCCATGCCGACCATCCTCCCACGACATCGGCTCCGCCGGGCAACCGGATCCTCAGCGCCGGTCCCCGATCCACACGGTCGTCACCCGCATGTCGGCGTCGAGGAGGACGCAGTCAGCGGGTTGGCCCACCCGCAGGAGGCTGTGGACGTCGGGGGCGAGACGACCGAGCGCCCGCAGGGGAGTCAGCCCCGCGGCCTGGGCGGCGGCGATCGGACTCATCCCCACCTCGGCGACGGCCCGATGCACGGCATCGTCCATGGTCAGCGTCGATCCGGCGATCGACCCGACCGAGCCGTCAGCGGCCCTGACCCGGGCCACCGAATCCTCGACCCGCACCGGCAGACTGCCGAGCACATAGTCCCCGTCGCCCATCCCGGTGGCCGCCATGGCATCGGTGATGAGGGCGACGCGACCGGGCGCGAGCCCCGTGATCAGCCGCGCGGCCGGGGCCTGGACGTGGATGCCGTCGTTGATGAGTTCGAGCGTGACGTGCGGGGCGTCGAGGGCGGCGAGGATGGGACCCGGGCTGCGGTGGTGGATGCCGGGCATCCCGTTGAACGCGTGCGTGAGGATGCTCGCCCCCGCCTCGAAGGCCCGCATCGTCTCCGCGTAGTCGGCGGCGGTGTGGCCGACGGCCACGGCCACCCCGGCTGCGACGAAGCGGGCGATCGCCTCGGGCGCACCGGGCAGTTCGGGTGCGAGGGTGACCTGGGCGAGCTGCCCGTCCGCGGCCGCGAGGATGGTCTCGACCGCCTCCGGGGTGGGAGCGGTGAGCACCTCCGGGGAGTGCGCGCCCCTGAAGTCCGGGGAGAGAAACGGGCCTTCGGCGTGGAGTCCGAGGACTGCGGGATTCTCCCGCACGAGCCCCGCCCCCACCCGCAGCGACTCCGCGAGCCCGGCGATCGTGTCGGAGACATGGGAGAGGACGAGCGCGCGGGTGCCGTGGGCGCGGTGGACGTCGAGAATCGCGCCGAGGTGGTCGGGGCCGTCCTCGACGTTGTGCCCACCGCCGCCGTGGGTGTGGATGTCGACGAACGCGGGGGCGAGGTAGGCGCCTTCGGCGTCGATGATCCGCGTCGCCGGGCTCGCGCACTGGTGCCACATCACGCCCCGACCGCGGTCGACGACGATGCCGTCGGCGACGGCGATCCACGTGTCGGCGAAGTCGGTCGAGAACGTCGCCGGGTCACTGTCGAGGATGACGGCGTTATGGACGACGACGTCGGGAAGGGGATCCGTCACCGTGTTCCTCCTGTCGGGCCGTCCGTCACCGCAAGGTCGACGTCGAAGCCGGCGGCGGTGAGCTCCGTGACCGCCTCGGCGCCGAGGCCGTCGTCGGTGATGATCGACGCGAACACGTCCGCCCCGCCCACCGAGGCAAACGAGCGCCTGCCGTACTTCGAGGAATCGGCGACGACGACCGCCCGCTGTGCACGCTGCGCCATGAGCCGGTTGACGTGCGCTTCGGCCTCGTTGACGGTCATCACGCCGGCACCGGCCGAGAACGCGTGCACCCCGATGAACGCGAGGTCGAGCCAGATGCTCGCGAGCACCGAGTCGACGAAGGAGCCGACGAGTTCGAAGCTCGAGGGGTTGATGATGCCGCCGCAGACGACGACCTTGATGCCCGGGTGCACCGCGAGCTTGTGGGCGACGTTGACGGCGTTCGTCACGACCGTGAGGTCGCTGACGAGGTCGTCGCGTTCGCTGATGGCATCGGCGACCTGGAACGTCGTCGTCCCCCCGGAGAGGCCGACGGCGGTGCCGGGGCTGATCTGGGCGACCGCGGCGCGCGCGATCGCGGCCTTCGCCTCCGTGGCGGCCGCCTCCTTGTAGCGCAGGGACAGGTCGTAGTTGACGTTCTTGCGGGTCGCACCGCCGTGGGTGCGCTCGAGCAGGCGCCGCTCCTCGAGCAGGTCGAGGTCCCGGCGGATCGTCGCGAGCGAGACGCCGAGCTCCTCGCTGAGCGCGTCGACGCCGACCGTGCCCTCCCGGTCGAGGCGACCGAGAATGCGGTCGAGGCGGTCTTCGCGCGTGCTCATAGTGCCACTCTCAAGCCTCGCGTGCGGGTTTGGCAAGCGGTCTATGCGCCCTCGCCTCGGTGAACAGCGCGAGCAGACGGGTGACCTCGGCGGCGAAGGCCTCACGCCCGGGCGCGAGGTACTTGCGCGGGTCGACGAGGCGCGGGTCGACCGCGAGGGTCTCCCGCACCGCTCCCGTGAAGACGGAACCCAGATGAGTCGAGACGTTGATCTTCGCCATGCCCGCCCCGATCGCCCGCTCGAGCTCAGCGTCGGGAACCCCCGAGGAGCCGTGGAGGACCAGCGGCACGGGGACCGCGGCGGCGAGCCGGGTGATGAGGTCGAGGTCGAGACGACTCGTGCGCTCGAGCATGGCATGGGAGCTGCCGACGGCGACGGCGAGCGCATCGACGCCGGTCGCGGCCGCGAAGTCGACCGCCTCGGCGGGATCGGTGCGCACGCCCGGAGCATGGGCGCCGTCCTTGCCGCCGATCTCCCCGAGTTCGGCCTCGACGCCGATGCCGCGGCGGTGGGCACGGCGGACCACCTCAGCGGTCGTCGCGCAGTTCTCCGCGTAGGGCAGATGGGCGCCGTCGTACATCACGGAGTCGAACCCGAGCTCGAGCGCCTCGTCGACGAGCGAGAGATCCGTCGCATGGTCGAGGTGGACGGCGATGGGCACGCTCGCGGCGGCGGCGATCGCGAGCGTCGCCCCGGCGATCGGCGCGAGGGCCCCGTGGTATCTCACGCAGTTCTCGGAGATCTGCATGATGACCGGGCGCCCGGCGGACTCGGCGCCGGCTGCGATCGCCTCGGCCGATTCGAGAGTGATGACGTTGAACGCGCCGATCGCCGAGGCGGGGGCGCGTTCAACGT
>NZ_SCMW01000052.1:0-26804 GCF_005502845.1 Brevibacterium sp. 2SA
AAGCAGGACCTCGTCATCGTCGGCGGCGGCATGACCGGGCTGTGGTCGGCCTACTGCGCCCGCCAGGCCCACCCCGACTGGGCGATCACGGTCATCGAAGCGACGACGGTCGGCTACGGTGCCTCGGGTCGCAACGGCGGGTGGCTCTCGACGCTCATGCCCGGCAATCGCGCCCGCTTCGCCGAGGCGGTCGACCGTGCCGTCATCGACGACCCGGACGGCCCGGTCGGCTCGGCCCGACGGACCGGCGTCGAGAGCGTCAGGGCCTTCCAGTCCGCACTCTTCGACTCGATCGACGAGGTCCTCGACGTCCTCGAGACCGAGGGCATCGACGCCGAGGCGGTGCGCGGCGGCCACATCGACATCGCCCAGTCCGCGGCCGGGATGGCCCGCCTCCACGACCTCGTCGAGGGCAACCGCCGGTTCGGCTACGGGCCTGAGGACATGGAGGTCCTCGACGCCGCCGAGACCAGGGCACGGATCAACGTCGACAACGCGCAGGGCAGCGTCTTCGTGCTCGGCACCGCGCGCATCGACCCGGCACTCCTCACCGAAGGACTCGCCCGCGTCCTCCGCGAGCGCGGCGTGACGATCTGCGAGGGCACGCGGGCCCGGCACATCGGCACAGGCCTCGTGTCGACCGAACGCGGCCCGGTCACCGGGGAGACGATCTTCGTCTGCCTCGAAGGGTATTCCGACACCGTCGCCGGTGACCTGCCCGGCCTCGAGGGCCGCCAGGTCATCCCCGTGTTCTCCTCGATGATCGCCACCGAGCCGCTGCCGGCCGAGGCGTGGGAGCAGATCGGCTGGGAGGGTCGGGAGTGCCTCGGCGATGCCGCGCACACCTTCATCTACGCGCAGCGCACCGCCGACGATCGGATCGCCCTCGGCGGGCGGGGCGCCCCGTACGCCTTCGGCTCGGGCCTGCCCGGTGACGGGCGGGTCCCCGCCGAGGTGGTCGACCTGCTCCGCACGCGCCTGTCCTCGCTCTTCCCGACCCTCGATGTCGAGATCGCCCACGCGTGGCGGGGTGCGCTCGGGGTGACGCGCGACTGGTGCGCCGGGATCTTCTTCGACCCCGCGCAGCGCATCGGCGTGGCCCGCGGGTATGCCGGGCACGGGGTGACGGCGACGCATCTGGCGGCGAAGACGCTGCTCGACCGAGCGGCCGGCACGCCGACGCCGCTCACCGCGTTGCCATGGAACGACCACGTCTCGGGGCAGTGGGAGCCCGAGCCGATCCGGTGGCTCGGCATCCGGTCGATGTACAAGATCTTCACCCTCGCCGATGGGTGGGAGCGCATCACCGACGCGAAGAAGACGAGTCTCCTCGCCCGTTTCGGTGCGCGGCTCGCCGGCCTCGCCGAGTAGGGGCGTCTCCCCCGACGCCAGGTCGTTCCAGGCAGGGAATCCGGTGGCGGGTTCAGGGGTGCAGTGCACCAGCGGGGTGCCTCCGGGTCACGCCCGCAGGGGGCACTCCCCCCTCGCACGTCTGCCGTTCTCCGGACGCAGAGTGTCGATTTCGGACTCGATGATCGACACTCTGCGTCCGGAGAACGGCGGCGCGGGGCGCCGGGAGCGTCGGGTCGGCGCGTAGGTGTCGGTTCGGTGCGTAGGTGTCGGTTCGGTGCGTAGGTGTCGGTTCGGTGCGTAGGTGTCGGTTCGGTGCGTAGGTGTCGGTTCGGTGCGTAGGTGTCGGTTCGGCGCGTAGGTGTCGCTCCACTGCGTCAGTGCGCGGGGCGGCCGGGCGTGCGGGGCTGGGTGCCCGCTGGGCTGGTTGCCAGCTGCTTGCGGTCGGGCCGAGATCTGCCAGACTCAGCGTGAGGACAGCGACGACGAAGGAGTGCGATCATGACGACCCCGGACCAGCGCATCTCGCCGATGGCGCAGACGTATCCGGCCTCGGACATCCGCAGGATGTTCAACCTCGCGCTCGACCACCCCGATGCCGTCAAGCTCACCGTCGGCGAACCGGACTTCCCCACGCCGGAGCACATCAAGGCCGCCGGGATCCGGGCGATCGAGAACAATGAGACCCGCTATGTCGCCAATGCCGGGATCCTGGGGCTGCGTCAGGCGATCGCGGAGAAGTACGCGGTCCGCTGGGATCGGCCGGTCGGCGTCGAGAACGTCATGGTCACCTTCGGTGCGATGGAGGCGCTCACCCTCTCCCTCGATGTCACGGTCTCGCCCGGGCAGGAGGTCATCATCGCCGATCCGAGCTTCCCGAACTACCGCGGTCAGATCCACCGCCTCGGCGCGGTTGCCGTGCCCGTACCCGTGCGCGAGGACAGCGGCTTCAAGGTCCGCGCCGAGGCTGTCCGGGCCGCTGTCACCGAGCACACCGCGGCGATTATCCTCAACTCTCCGTCGAATCCGCTCGGCTCGGTCATCGATCGGGCCGATCTCGAGGCGATCGTCGACCTCGCCGAGGAGTTCGGTCTCACGATCATCTCCGATGAGGTCTATGACGAGATCGTCTTCGACGATGCGACGTTCACTTCGATCGCCGAGGTGCGGCCCGGGTTCGATCGGCACCTCGTCATCGGCAGCTTCTCGAAGACCTATGCGATGACGGGGTGGCGGTGCGGGTTCGTCATCGCCCCTGCCGATCTCATCGCACCGATGCCGCTGCTCCAGGAGGGGCTGACCTCGAGTCTGCCGGGCTTCGTTCAGGAGGCGGCGATCGCCGCGCTCACCGGCCCGCAGGCGGTGGTGGGGGCGATGGTCGAGTCGTATGCGCAGCGCCGTGACCTCATCGTCGACGAGGTCAACGCCATCGACGGGATGAGCGTGCTGCGCCCCGAGGCGACGTTCTACGCGTTCGCCAACGTCAAGGACTGGGGTCTGAGTTCGTGGGACGTCGCGCTCGAGCTGCTGAGGCACCACGGGCTCGCCACGATTCCCGGGTCGGCGTTCGGCCCCGCCGGTGAGGGCTATCTGCGGCTGACGTTCGCCGTGTCCCCGGAGACGATCAGGGAAGCGTGCCGGCGCCTCGCGGACTTCGCGGCGACGCGGTGAACGCGTGACACTGTGACCCAGCGCTGCGGCCCGGCGCTGCCGTCAGCCGGCGGAATCCTCCTCGACGATGTCGGCGCCGTGGGCGGCAGTGATGGTGACGTTCGTCGGCACGGTGCCCGCCCCGCTGACGTGGACGCCGTCGGAGTTCTCCCCCTCTGCGCGAATCCCGCCGGGGACACTCCACGATCCCACCCGGTCGGCGATCTCGACGGTGACGACGTCGTCGCCGGTGGTCCTGATCGCCCCGCCGACGCTGAGCCGATCGACAGCGCCGCCGGGTCTGATGCTCACGCCCACGGCCTTGAGCCACGTCTGCACTCCTTTGACGAGGCTGAGTCCGGCACCGCCTGCGGTGCTGATGTCGCCGTCGACGGTGACTTCGGGCAACGGCTTCGCCAATTGGATGCCGATCGACCCGTCGCCGTGCGTGGCGATCGCGCCGAAGTGGGCCGAGCCCATGGTGCCCTCGTAGAGGTTGAATCCGCGAGCGCCTCGCCCGAACGTTCGGATGGGGCCGGTCACGGTGAGGGTGCCGATGTCGCTGAAGTTGACGAAGCCGATGCCGCTGGGCCCGTACGAGGTCACCGGGGCCTGTGCGATCCACCGGTTCACCGTGCCCCAGTTGTCGAGGACCATGTCGTTCTGCCCGTAGGTCGTCACCGGTCCCTCGTTGGTCACGGTGTCGACGGTGGCGCCGGTGATGACGAAGACGCCGGCGCTGATGAGGTCGGCCGTCCCGGGCACGATGCCGCCATCGGAGTGGATCGGACCGGTCGTCAGCCGGCCCATGGTCAGCGTGCCGCCGCGTGGGACGGTCTCATCGCCGAGGATGCCGAAGCCGCCGACGAAGACGCCGCTGCCGCGCACGGGCTCGTCCTCCGTGCCGGCGGAGACGTTGACCGCCTCGGCGGTGATCTTGACCGCGGAGTGCGACTGTCGATTCCAGATCGTCAGTGCTCCCTGGAGGGCTTCGACGCCGTAGCTGAAGGGGCGGCGCAGCCGTCCGCGCACGTCGGCAGCGGTGATGGTGAGCGTGTCGATGTCGATGTGACCGGAGCGCACACCGTCCTCGGCGATGAGGGAGACCTGACCGGTGGTCGTGACGTTGTGGAGGCGCAGGGTTCCCCACTCGCGCTGTTCGGTGTCGGCGTAGACCGCGGCCTCGTAGTCGGGCACGACGAGCTCGATGTCCTCGAGCGTGTTGTCCTTCGTCATCAGCACGCCCTTCGAACCGAACTCGAGGCGGCCGCCGCGCAGCGCCGATCCGGGCGGCATGACGATGCGGGTGCATCCGGTGATCGTGCCGTCCACGCGGATCTCGGGGACCGCCTCGGCGAGGGCGGCCTGGAGTTCCTCCACCGTGGTGACTGTGCGTGATTCCGACATGGCTGACTCCTCTGGCTGAGCGACCGCGGGGTTGGGAACGCCCTCAGGTGCGAGAGTAGACCTCTTCGACCGTCGCGGCGAGACCCCTGCCGCGGCTTCAGCACGCCGCGAACGCAACAGGGGCGAGTGCACTTGAGTGCACTCGCCCCTGCGCTGCTGGGACCGCCGCAGATGACGCAGCGCGACCGAGCCGCTGTCCGGTGTGAGATCACCGGAGCCAGGACTCGCTGATCAGCGATCAGCGCTTGTCATTCAGCGACGGTCGGTGACGTCCTTCGCGGTGTCCTTGAGCTTCTCACCGGCCTGCTTGGTGCCGGCGGCGGCCTGGTCGGCCTTGCCCTCGGCCTGCATCTGCTCGTTGTTGATGAGCTTGCCGGTGGCGTCCTTGGCCTTGCCCTTGAGCTCCTGGGCCTTGTTGTCGAACTTGTCCTTCGCGCTCATGGCGATATCCTTTCGTTGTTCCAACAGGTGATCCGGAAGAGACCGGATCGTGGTCAGGCAGCGTTCTTGCTGCGGTTCTTGATGATCAGTCCCCAGACGAACGAGAACACGATCGCGCCGATGACGGCGATGAAGAACGAACCCCACGACCAGGGATCCGAGAAGACTGCGCCGATTCCCTTGCCGCCGAAGAGGCCGAAGAGGAGGCCACCGACGAAGGCGCCGATGACACCGAGGATGATGGTGCTGATCCAGCCACCACCCTGCTTGCCGGGCAGAATGAGCTTCGCGAGCGCTCCCGCGAGCAGTCCGACGATGATCCAGCCGATGACAACCATGATTCCATCCTTCTCTCTAGGGAACGGAGCCCGCAGACCGGCAGGCCTGCTTGGTTCCATTCCACCTGTACAGACGCAGTGACACTACAAACCTCACGCACATTTTTCAAGGATTTTTCCCGGAGTTTCACCCAGGTGAACTTGCCGTGTCGGATCACGCAGTCGGGCGTTTCCCCGCGCAGGCCCCGCGCTCACAGGGCAGGCGGCCGTCGAGGTCAGGGTTCCGACGCCGTCAGCGCGGGTCGGCATCGATACCATCGGTTCCGTCGCGACGACGGCTCCGCGATCGGGTCAGGTCGCCGAGGCGAGCGCCGCGTTCCAGCTTCCGTAGAACTTCCGCACCGCGGCAGCCGAGGGCACCTCGCCCTTGTGCGCCGTCGCGTACTCCCCGTACTCCTTGTACGTGGCGCCGACGCCGCGGGATTCGCAGTCGGCGACGAAGGCGGCGATCGCCCGATCGTAGGCAGCGGCGTCGAAGCGCAGCTGCCCTTTCGCGCGGCCCGTGCTGCTCGTCGCCAGTCCCGCGGCCGTGAGCGCATCGTTCCACGATCCGAACCGCTGGACGGCGGTCTGACTCGTCGGCGGCCAGAGGCTCGCGCCCTTGCCCGAGCCGATGCCGAGGTGACGCAGCAGCGCGGTGCGCTCGGCGTCGTAGCGTGCCGCGGTCAGGCCGGGCTTCGTGTCACGACGGCGGATGGAGCCGATCGCCTCGGCCACCTCGGTGACGGTGCGATCGACGAGTGCCGCATCGTCGGGGAACTGGGCGGACAGCGTCGCCTCCACCTCGGCGAGGATCGTCTCATCCGGCGCATCGAGGCCCACGGTGGTGCCGGCCGGTGCGGCGGCCTCGGTCGATGCCGTGGTCGCCGGTGTCGTATCGGTCGTGCGCGCGGACGCGAGCAGCAGCGCCCCGAGCACCGCAGGAGTGGGGGTGTGGGATCTGTCGCGCGCTGCATCCGTCATCCCCACCATCCTACGGGGCGGCTGAGACCTTGAGATCTCAGACCTTGAGATCTCGGAGGACGAAGCGCTGGATCTTTCCGCTCGGCGTCTTCGGCAGCTCGTCGACGATGTGGACCCGGCGCGGATACGCGTGTGCGCCGTACGTGGTGCGCACGGCGTTCTGCAGCCGTTCGACGAGGTCGTCGGTGTCGGAGGAGTCCCCGAGGACGACGAAGGCCTCGATGACCTCGCCTCGCACCTCATCCGGGCGTCCGACGACGGCAGCCTCGACAACGGCGTCGTCGGTGACGAGGATGCTCTCGATGTCGAAGGGGGCGATTCGGTAGCCGGCGGCCAGGATGATGTCGTCGTCGCGGGAGGCGAAGAAGAAGTCCGGTCCTTCCGCCCGGCCCATATCGCCGGTGAAGTACCACCGGCGATCCGGCGTGAACCGCTCCGCCGTCTGGCGTGGTGCGTCGACGTAGCCGGTGAACCACATCAGCGGGCTGTCCTCGACCGAGAGCGTGATCGACCCGCCGGTCGTACCGGCGACGAACCCGGGCAGCGCCTGCCCCATCGACCGGTCGGCGACCGTGGAGCGAAGACGCTCGTCCCACGCGTTGCCGATGGCCATGCCCTGTTCGGTCTGTCCCCAGTGGTCTCGCACCGTCACCCCGAGCGCTCCCGGTGCCCAGTCGACGACGTCCGCGGTCAGCGGCTCTCCCGCCGAGGAGGCTGCGCGCAGGGGTGCGGCAGCGGTGATGCCCGACTTCTTCAGGGCGCGGTAGATGGTGGGGGCGGCCGCGAGGTTGGACACCTGCAGCTCGTCGAGGAGGCGCCCGGTCGTCGCGGGGTCGAAGCCGCCGGCGAAGAGGATGTTGGGCACACCGATGGCGAGCGGTCCGACGATGCCGTAGTAGAGGCCGTAGGCCCATCCGGGATCGGCCGCGTTCCAGAACACGTCGTTGTCGGCGACGCCGAGACCGTAGCGCATGTAGGCGATGAAGGCGGCGAGCGCGGAACCCGGCACACCCACGGCCTTGGGGGTGCCCGTGGTGCCGGAGGTAAAGAGCTGGAGGAACAGACCGTCCCCGCCGATCGCCTCGGCGGTGTCGAGCGGTTGACGCGCATCGATCTCCCGGTCGAGGTCAGGGCCCGTCCCGAGCACGGGAACATCGATCCCCTCGAGTTTGGGCTGCTGGGCGGCATCGGCGACGATGAGCGCGGCATCAGCCCCGGTCACTCGGGTCGCGATCGCCGGTCCGGCGAAGGCGGTGAACAGAGGCACTTCGACCGCGCCGAGGCGCCAGAGCGCCATGAGGACGATCGGCAGCTGCCGCGTCTTCTCCATGAGGACGCCGACTCGCGATCCGCGCCCGACGCCGAGTTCGCGAAGCAGCGCGGCAAGGCGCTGGGAGCGATCGGCGAGTTCGCCGAACGTGAGGCGGTAGGGGTCGAGTCGCTCGTCGACGCAGACGAACGCGGTGTCGGCTGCCGGGCGACTGTCACAGAGCACCTCGGCGAGGCAGAGGTCGGCGACCGTGAACCGACGGCGCAGCTCCTCGACCTCGGCCACGATGTCGGGATGTTCCTGCCACGGGGCGGGCGCCACCGCGACGTCCTCGTGCACCTGTCCGGTCGTCATTGCCTCGTTCATTGTGCGCTCCTCGCTGTCGGTCGTCATCGTCCGGTCTCGACGGCACCGTGGTCCCGTGGGCCGCTGTGTCGAGTCGTTGAAGCGAGACTAGGCAAGGCGCGCATCGTTGACTACCCTCCGAAGTGGGCAGCGGGTGCTGCCGAGGCGATGAGGCGCGGATGGGGCGGCGATGGGCATGGAGCACGACGAGCGCATTCGACGGTCGCTCGATCGCGTGCGCACCGGCACCGGTGTCGACCTCGCCTTCGGCGGGGTGGTCGACGACTCCCGCGGTCTGCTCCTCTCCCACTTCTTCGGGCCCACTGTCGGTGCGCTTCCGGGCGTCACGCTGTCCTACGATGCGGGGCTCGGCGGTCGCACGGTCGCTCTGCGGCGGCCCCTGGCCGTGGCCGACTATGTCGAATCGGAGGCGATCTCCCACCACTACGACGGGGTGATTAGGGCTGAGCGCCTGCGGGCGATCGCTGCGGCCCCGGTCGTCGTCGACCGTGAGACCACGGTCGTTCTCTATGCCGCGTTCCGCAGCGACGCCGTCATCGCCGACCGCATCCTCTCGACCCTGACCGACGAAGCCCGCGAACTCGAGCACGCGCTCATCGTCGCCCGCACGCAGCAGCTCGAGAGCGACGCCGAGGCGGCCCGCACTCTGCTCACCCGGATCCGATCCGTTCATGGGCAGCTGCGGGCACTGAGTGCCGCGGTCACCGACAGCCGCTTGCGCCGTGAGCTGCGTGAGATCGCCGAGGGGCTCGCGCTGCCCGAGCAGCGTGAGCCGACGGTGCCGGTATCTCTGACCGAGCGGGAGACCGATGTCCTGGCGCTCGTGGCGACGGGCATGACGAACCGGGAGGTCGCCGAGGCGCTCGGTCTCACCGTGCTCACCGTCAAGGCGTATATGAAGGCGCTCATGGCGAAGCTCAATGCCCGAACCCGGTACGCCGCGGTCATCGAGGCGCAGGAGACGGGTCTGCTGCCGTAGTTGCATGGGCCCCGTGTCAGGACGGGGTGAGAGGATGGGCTCGTGCCTACCGATCGTCCGACCTCGCCGCAGCCTCGGCGGTCTGAGAGCTCCCACACCGATTGGCGCACGACGTTCGCTTCCTTCGCCGAGGTGACGCCGCAGGAGCACACGCCCGTGGCCCTGGGCTTCGAGCTCATCGAGGTCGTGCCCCGCACATGGTACGAACCGCAGCGCACGGTGCTCCTGACGCGCAATGCCGTGAGCCCGCGGGCGAACCCGACCCTGGCGATCCGTCCGCTCGTCCTCAGCGAATCCGGGAACTGGGTGAAGACGTCGCTGACGTGGCGCACGATCGACCGGATGACCACGCAGTTCGGGGTCGACCCGCGCCATCAGGAGTGGTTCTCCCAGCTCGCGGGCCTGCGCACCCGCGACAAGACCGATTTCACGCCCGACGGTGCACCGTACCACCTCGGCGATTTCCACACCCCGCTGATCTGGGACATCTTCACCCACGGGGCCGAGCTCGGGATCGCGTTCGTCGGTGTCAACCAGGGCATGGACGTCCGCATCGGGCGGAGTGCCACCGCCCTCATCGACGTCGCCCGGGTGCCCGGTCGTCTCCGCGTCCAACCGCAGGTGACGATCGATGAGCGCGAATTCGCGCCGGGGTTGGCGAAGCCGATCTGGACGCACGGATTCTTCGGTGTCGACACCCGCACCGGTTTCACCGTCACCCTTGCGCCGGCGGCGGTGCCGACGACCACCTCGGCGCTGCCGGTCTTCTCCGCCCCCGGCCCGATCACGATTCCCGCGGCCGAGGCCGAGGAGTTCTTCGCGGAGTACTACCCGCTGCTGCGCACCTCCGCGCAGGTCGTCAGCTCCGATGATTCTGTGACGTTTCCGCACTTCAGGGACCCGCGTCTCGTTCTCTTCCTCACCTTCGGGACCGCGGACCGGCTGAGCGTGCGCTGGTACTGGGAGTACTCCGGGCCGCGTCGCAGGCTCCCGGTCCGGCCGGTCGACCGCCTCGGCGAGAACCGCCTCGGCGACGAGCGTCGGGACCACGAGCACGAAGCCGCGGTCCTCGCCGAGGTGAGCACCCACCTCGCCCGGTTCGCCCTGTCCGACCCTGGGGCCGAGTTCCCCACCACCCCGACCGATATCGACCTCGACGACGCCGACACCGCGGATTTCGTCGCGAACATCCTCCCCGGCCTCGAGGAGATCGATCACGTCACGGTCATCACCCGCGGCAGGAGGCAGCCGTACCGTGAGCTCGGGGGCGATCCGAGCGTGAAGATCACCTCGGTCGAGTCGGAGAAGAACGACTGGTTCGACCTCGGCTTCCAGATCACCGTGGGCGGCAAGCCGATCCCCTTCGCGAAGCTCTTCACCGCGCTCGCGAAGGGGGTGAAGAAGATCAAGGTCGTCGACGACACCTTCCTCACCCTCGATCGACCCGTCTTCGACCGCATCAAGGCCCTCCTCGCCGAGGCGGAGCTCATCCCCGAATGGGAACCGGGCGCCCCGAAGATCAGCCGCCTCCACGTCGGTCTGTGGTCGGAGTTCGAGGACCTCGCCGACGAGGCCGAACCCGCCGTGACCTGGCGGGAGTCCGCGCAGGCCCTCACCGAGCTCGACCGGCTTCCCGCCACCCCGGTGCCGCACCTCGACGGCGTCACCCTTCGGCCGTACCAGGTGCAGGGGTTCCGCTGGCTCGCGCTGCTGCACCGGTGCCGCCTCGGCGGGATCCTCGCCGACGACATGGGGCTCGGCAAGACCCTGCAGACGCTCGCGCTCATCGCCCATGCACGTCGTCAGGCCGCCGGCAGGGAGCCGCCGTTCCTCGTCGTCGCCCCCACCTCGGTGGTCCCGGTCTGGGCTCAGGAGGCCGGACAGCACACCCCTGATCTCGATGTCCGCGTCGTCAGTGAGTCGACGAAGAAGCGGGGCACGTCCGTCGCCGAGGTGGCCGCCGGTGCCGATGTCATCGTCGTCTCGTACGCGATCCTCCGTCTCGACGACGACGAGATCGCCGGCCTGGACTGGGCGGGGCTCATCCTCGATGAGGCGCAGTTCGTCAAGAACGCGTCCTCGCAGGTCCACCAGGCGGCGAAGGCGGTGCGCGCACCGTTCCGCCTCGCGCTCACGGGCACGCCGTTGGAGAACTCGCTGCGCGACGTCTGGTCGCTGCTCTCGATCACCGCACCCGGTCTCTTCCCCTCGCCGCACCGGTTCGAGGAGGAGTACGTGCGGCCGATCGAAGGCGGGGAGAATCCGGGGCGGATGCAGCGTCTGCAGCGCCGGATCCGGCCGTTCATGATGCGTCGGACGAAGGATCTCGTCGCCGCCGATCTGCCGGAGAAGCAGGAGCAGGTCATCACCGTCGAACTCTCGGCCGCGCACCGGAAGCTCTACGATCGGATCCTGCAGAAGGAGCGGAAGAAGATCCTCGGCTTCATCGAATCCGACTACGACCGGCAGCGGTTCATCGTCTTCCGGTCGCTGACCCTGCTGCGGATGCTCGCGCTCGATCCGCGCATCGTCGACGCCGAGCACGCCGAGGTGCCCTCGAGCAAGCTCACTGCGCTCCTCGACCACCTCGACGAGGTGGTCGCCGAAGGGCACCGGTCGATCGTCTTCAGTCAGTTCACGTCGTTCCTCGATCACGTCGCCGAGGAGCTCGATCGTCGCGGTGTCCCCTCCCTCATGCTCGATGGGTCGACCCGCAATCGCGCCGAGGTCGTCGAAGCGTTCCGGTCGGGGACGGCGCCGGTGTTCCTCATCAGTCTCAAGGCCGGCGGGTTCGGTCTCACCCTCACCGAGGCGGACTACGTCTTCCTCATGGATCCGTGGTGGAATCCGGCGGCGGAGAATCAGGCGATCGACCGTGCGCATCGGATCGGGCAGACGAAGCACGTCATCGTCTACCGCTATGTCACCGAGGGCACGATCGAGGAGAAGGTGCTCGGTCTGCAGCGGAAGAAGGCGGAGCTCTTCGACTCACTGATGAGTGAGGGCCCTGCGAGCGGCGAGACGCTGTCCGGGTCGGGTTCCCGGTCAGGGTCGGGGGCGTCGGATGGGTCGGCGTCGGGGGCTTCCGGCCGCGACGGGCAGGCGTTCAGCCGGGAGATCACCGCGGAGGACATCCGGGATCTCTTCGACGGGTGAGGGGCGCTCACCAACGTCGTTCTCCATTGAATCTGTCGAATCGATAGTCTGGCCAGGGCAAATCGAACGGTGCCTCGAAATCGGCTGGCAGCAGTGCCGGCATCGGTTCAGACGCTGCCCGCGACTCGAACTCGGCCTTCGCCCTGGCAAGTATCTCCGGCTTCGTCAGCAGATCAAGGAACGTTCCGGCAATGGTCTTCCCCGCAGTGACGATCGTTGGTGAGATGGTTTCCCGAATGCCTCCGAGGGCATTCATCACCCACGCTGGGTATGCTGACACATTTGGCAGAGATGCCAGTGCCGGCCGGGAGACATAGAATCGCACGAGCGGCGCGTAGTGGCTCATCTCGACATAGTCATCGCTCGTCCAGTTCGTCTGCCACGCCGGCATCTGATTGCGAAGCTGCCGCTCGGCTTCCTGTGGTTCGATCAGACGCTCCGATTCCGCAATGAAGGGATGCTCAGCCGCCTCGACGCCGAGAGAGCGCTGCATTGCGCGCGCAATCTCGACCGCTTCGGATCCGTACGTCGGCGGTCCCACTTCCACTAGGTTGTCGTACAGCGCCTGCGCAAGGACGTGGTTCGTCCGTCCTGGACGGCTGCGAGCGACCCACCGCTCTTCCACGGTGCAATGACCCGCGAGAGCGGCCGCCTGTGCGTTGCGATCGAGGACCTTGAGAATGTGCTCGGCCATCTCGATGTCCGGCGTCCTCCACGAGAATTGGACTCGGGCAACTCGGTGAGGAAGATTATCTGCCGTGGCCTGGCCATCCGGCAGAATTGCGTCAGAGAAGCTCCAACCACCGGATGCCGGCAGCATCGAATCGAGCATCGACCGGGACATCGTGTACATGGTCGTCAGCGAGAGATTCGCTCCCGGGGCTCGAGCAGCTGAGTGGGACGCTGGAATCGGCGAGTGAGGATCAGCGCTGCTGAGCTGCCAGGTCTCGGGACTGTCGCAGAGGAATGAGTACACCTTGCTGTAGTAGGCCCCGCACTGGGTGTCCCACCGAGCCGTGTTGCACAGCGGCAGCATATAGAACGGATGGAATGACACGATGGCGTCAGCCGCGTCGTAGTAGCCGCGGAGACCGTGAACGACCTTGGACCCGTGCATCTTCTCTGCAGGCTCCCCGGTATAGAGCAGTGTCCCTGGAATGTTGTGGATCTCCATCGCGTTCTTCGTCGCGAGCAGACCTGCGAGTGTGGAAATACCCAAGGCCGAATGCGGATCGGTGTGACCAGGCGCAAAGCGATTCAGCCCGCTTCGCGGTGTTTCCATCGTTGCATCGGCCTGACAGTTGCCGGGAACTGCATCGTATTCGGCATACGTGAGCAGGGTTGGAATGAACAATCCGGTGTCGCTGCAGTTCGTCCACCGAGCGAAGAATGCAGTCGGCATTCCGCCGGAGCCGCTCTCAACCTCGAAACCTTCTGCTCGCAGCTTGGACACATACCAAGCCTGCGACTCGTATTCACGCCAAGCCGGCTCTGCGAGATTCCAAATATGCGCATGCCAGTCGAGAAGCTCCCCCAGATGGTCATCTACCCACGCGCACGCTGTCGCTTTTGCCTCGCGTCCGAAGATGGGCCCGGTCCCTGATGCGTCTGACCAACCTGCGCCAACGATCATTCTCGGACGCCTACCGGTCGTGCAGATTTCGCAGCAGCCGTTGAATAGCAGCGTCGACCATCAACCCAGGTCTCGATCACGGGAATCGACGCGATATCCTCGACAGCACTGGTGATCGGATCGTCTCCCAGCACCGTGAAGTCTGCGCGCTTCCCTACTGCGAGAGAGCCGAACTCATTCTCACGGCCAAGCGTCTTAGCCCCTTCAAGAGTGTGGGCCCGAAGTGCATCTTCGGCAGAAATACGTAGAGAATCCGGTCCGAGCTTGTGTCCGCGGCTGGTCATGCGAGTAACTGCGGTCTGGATCGCTTCGAGTGGTCGTGGCTCCGCCACCGGCGCGTCCGAGGAGAGTGTCACCGGCACTCCCGCGTGGACAAATTCGCCAAGCGGATTGAATCGCTCTCCGGGTGTGCCAATTGCCTGCTCTACTCCTTCACCCCAATTGAAGTAATGCTGCGGTTGGTTGACAGGTCGAATTCCGAGCTCTGCCATGCGGGTGATTTCGACCGTGTCCGGCAATCCGCAATGTTCGATCCGGTGGCGGGAGTCGGGATCCGGCCGCTCGATCATCGCCGCTTCGATGGCGTCGACCACTATTCGAATCGCCACTGGGGATTGAGCGTGGGTCGCCGTCTGGAGGCCGGCCGCGTGGGCTCGGCGCACGAGGCCAGAGTATTCGTCGACAGAATGATAGAGCTGTCCGGTACGGCATGGATCCCCGACATATCCTTCAGGGAAATAGGCAGTCCATCCACCGAGAGTGCCGTCAGCATAGAGTTTGATTCCCGCTGCCGAGAGGAAGGCATTGCCGAAAGGTCCGGTGAGCCCGAGGTCGAGCACCTGGTCCAGTAGATGCGAGAGAAAGTACATTGACACGCGAACCTTGAGTTCGCCGCGGTCAACCATGCCGAGGTATGCCGCGAATTCGCGCTTGGAGACTTGAGCGTCGCCGATGGCCGTGACCCCTCCAGCGAGGAACTTCTGCTGGACGATATCGAGTTGACGCTGATGTTCAGCAGGCTCGTCTCCGAGGTGGAAATTGGGTCCGTGATGCCCGATTTTCACGCCGCCGAGTCCGGTGAGCACGTTGCTCGCGGCGTCCGAGAGCTCACCCGTCAGTTCCCCGTCCGCGTCGCGAAAGAATTCACCGCCGTCCGGATTCGGGGTGTCCTTCGTAATCCCGAACTTCTCGAGCGTGAACGTGTTGACAACACCACCGTGGCCCGATGCATTCATGACGTAGACTTCACGGTCTCTTGAAACCTCATCGAGCTCGTACCGAGTTGGGTGGCGTCGTTCCACCAGGTTTCGCTGTTCGTACCCGTATCCGCGAATTGGAGTCCCGGGAGGAAGACTTTCAGCGCCGACTTTGAGCCTAGTGACGATATCCGGTATCGAGGCGGCTTTCTCAGGAGAAACGTCGACCCATGTGAGCATCTGCCCAAACATGAGCGGATGCGCGTGCGGATCCACGAAGCCAGGAACAATCGTGGCGCCTCGACGATCAATTCTCACAGGGTCAAGTTGCATCTCAGCGGCAGCGTCCTCGACGTCTGCGGGAGAACCGATTGCGAGGATTTTTCCTCCTTCGATGAGCATCGCTGTGGCATTCGGGGTGTCGTCGTCGACGGTACGAATCAAATCCGCGGTGATGACCGTTGGATCGGAATCGCGATCGTCAAACGTGGCAAGTTTGCGCATGTGATCTCCTTGGACTGCTAATGCTTTTGATTGATTTCGACATCGGACCAGATGGTTTCTGAGGATGAGCGATTGCTGCTCAGATCGTGAGTTCAGTGCGTCACCGGTACGTCGTCTTTGTGCTGCGGAGCCAATGCCGTCGATACCCAGGCGACGATGGAAAGGAAGGCGAACAGACCTATGACTGACCACACGGTTCCCGTCGCTGCTTGGAGAGTTGTGGCCGCGATGGGGGACAGTCCTCCCCACACCGCGGCCCCGACTCCATAGGCGAGCGACATGGAGGTATAGCGCGCCTGCGGCCGGTACATCTGAGACATCAGGGCCGACAAGGGTGCCCAGGTCGCACTCATAGTCACCCGTATCGCCGAGACGAGGATGTAGATGAGCAGCACATTATGCCCCTCGATGACGAGGACCAACGGAATCGCACAGAGGAATGACAGTCCGACACCGAGGTACATGAGCATTTTCGAGCCCCATTTGTCACCGAGCCAGGCCAATGGCAGAGTCACGACCGCTTCCAGGAACGACGCCACTGTCATCGCACCCAGAATGATCGAAGCCGCAAGACCGACATCTGGACTGGTGGCATAGCTCTGCACGTAAGTGGTGGCGAGGTAGTAGCCGCCGGATGCAATAGCCACCATGCCGAATCCCAGCAGGATCGGATACCAGTTGAATCGCAGTGCGTAGAGGATGGGGGTTGATTGGGACGAGCCGGACTCTTCGAAGACTGGAGTTTCTTCGACACGCAGCCGAACCCAGATCCCCACGCCGATGAGGATGATGCTGGCGAGGAACGGTATCCGCCAGCCCCAGCTGAAGAGCGCCTCTTCACCCATCAATGACAGCGCCCAAAAAGCCCCCGACGAGAGGAGCGCGCCAAGAGGGTTGCCCAACTGCGTGAAACCGCCATAGAAGGTCTTGAACTTCTCTGGCGCGCTCTCGACAGCCATGAGGCTCGCGCCTCCCCATTCACCGCCGACGGCGAGTCCCTGCACGATGCGAAGGAGGATGAGGAGAACCGCTGCCGTTGCACCAAGAGTGGCATAGCCCGGCAGGCATCCGACGAGAACGGTCGCAACTCCCATGAGCATCAACGTGATCGTGAGCGCAGGTTTGCGACCGAGTCGATCACCGATGTGACCGAAGATGATGCCCCCGAGCGGACGCACGAAGAAGGCCACCGCATAGGTACCGAAAGACGCGAGTGTGCCCAGCGTTCGGTCGACCTCAGGGAAGAAGACCTGGGGAAACACGATCGCCGCCGCCGTGGCATAGACATAGAAGTCATACCACTCGATAGTCGTACCGACTGAGGCAGCGAAGCCTGCTCGCAGCGCACGCCTATGGGACCGTTCCGGTGCGGTAGGCGAATGAGTTGAGCTGGTCATTGTGAGCTCCTTTGCTCGGACGGGCCCGTTTCATGTTTTCCCGATCACGGACTTGGCATGAGTGTAGGACCGCCGCCTTCAACTGTCACCGACACTTCATTGGTCAAATACGGACGTTTCCAGCTGTTCTGTCGCTATTCATTCCACGACCTCCGCCTATCTGTGCTAATTTCGCTCTACCAGGAACGTTATGGAGGTCATTTGCCGCAGTCTGAGCATTCTGAACTCGACGCCCATCTCATACGCGCCCTGCAACGGGATGGACGGAAGAGCGTGCTTGAGCTCGCCCGCGAGCAGGGAGTTTCCCGGCATGTGGTTGCGGAGCGCCTGCAGGTGCTGCGGAAGCGCGAAGGACTGCGAATAGTGGCCGCTCTTGACCCAAGTGCTGTAGGCCATCACGTTCTCACTCACTGCATGGCACGTGTCGAGGGACCCGTCCGCGCAATGGCTGATCAAGTCGCCGACTTGCCCAATGCTGTATTCGTCTCGGTCACCAGCGGGGACAGGCCTCTGGTGTTCGAGTCACGGCATGCAAACAGCCGTGAATTGCTATCGACATTGGATCAGGTGCGCTCAATCTCGGGAGTCCGGGACATCAGAGTCACTACCTATGTCGATGTGCTTCGCGGATTCTTCGTTGCGCGCGAGTTGAAGCCGATCAGGCTCGATGCACTGGATCACGACCTCATTGCAGAGCTTCAGCAGGACGGAAGGGCAAGCTATCGGACGCTCGCGGACGCCATTCGTTTATCGCCGTCCGCCGTCCGGACGAGGGTACGACGCCTCGTCGATTCTGGAGCGATCAGGATTGCTGCGGTCAAATCCGGAGGACTGTCCCCGGGACGCTTTGCCACTGGATTGGGCATTGTTCTGCGTGGACGTGACGAGAGAGTTCGTGAGTTCGTCCTCGAGTCACAGACGATCGAGTTCGCAGCTCGATCACACGGTGCGTACGACTTCGTCGCGACTGCGGTCGGAGGCTCTTCCGCTGAAGTACTGGACACCATTGAACGAATTCGCGGGTTCCCCGAAGTGTCCATGGTCGACACCTGGGCCCACTATGACCTGGTCAAAGAAGACTATGCAAGAGCACTGGGTCGAGTCCTCAAGACATTGCCGCCGCCTCCTGACGAGGCGTTCAACACAATCTGAAGACGACCAACATCGACAGACAGGCTTTGGATCTCAGGTATTCATTCGGCGGTCTCTCTGAAGTGCAAATCCACAACACGGCGATGTCCAAACTGCTCGCCGCCCACGTTCATTTCGATACCCAGCACTGCTTGGACGTCTAATGTTTCAGAGTCAGAACGCAACGGCGTCGAGGTGACGCAGTCTGGTTCTTCAATGTGGGAGGGCAAACGGACGACCGCCTTGGTCGCTGTCACGCAGGCATCAGCACCGTGACCGAAGCCTTGACGACAGTATCCGGCTAGCGCTCCAGCTCATTAATGAGACTACATCAGTACATGACAGATTCCGTCCTCACGTCAGGGAGAACGATTGGGCCCGTTGCGTCAGCAGGCGCACGGAAGTTCGGGTTCGTCACAAACTGAGGTCAGAATCCCGCATCCACCAGCGGCACGAGCGGCTTCTCCCCGGGAGCCGACGGGGTGAGGACGACTTCCTGGACCATGGGGTTTTCCTCGAGGTGGCGTTCGACGGTGCGCAGGCGCACCGCGAGCTGGCTCTCCTTCGCATCGCCGACGAGGTCGACGGCGGCGACGACGTAGACCTTGCCCGAGCCGACGAATTCGACGTGGAGGTAGGTGACCTCGACGATGTCCTTGTCCTCGAGGAGGGCGCGGAGGATCATGTCGCGGATGCGCGGAGTGACGTTCTCGCCGACGAGGTAGCGGCGGTTGCGGTCGATGAGGACGATCGCGACGATGCCGAGGAGGATGCCGACGAGGATCGATCCGATCGCGTCGAAGGCGGCGATGCCGGTGATCTGGTGGAGGAACATGGCGAGGAACGCGATGACGAGTCCGATGAGAGCCGCGGCATCCTCGGCGAAGACGGCCCGCAGTGTCGGGTTCGAGCCCTTGAGCACGTAGCGGAGGACCGGCTGCCGCAGCTCCGCCGCCCGGCCCCTGGCCTGACGCACCGACTGCAGGAAGGAGAATCCTTCGAGGACGAACGAGATCGCGAGCACGATGTACCCGACGAGGTAGTTGCTGTCGTTGGATTCGTGGGAGAACAACGATTGGAATCCGTGCCAGATCGAGACGGCGGAGCCGACCGTGAAGATGCCGAACGCCGCGAACATCGACCAAACGTAGGCCTCGCGTCCGAAGCCGAGGGGATGTCTGGCGTCGGCGGGGCGGGAGGATTTGCGTTCGGCGATGAGGAGGAACACTTCGTTGCCGGCATCAGCCCAGGAGTGGGCCGCCTCGGCGACGAGGGCTGCCGACCCGGTCATGCCCGCGGCGATCGTCTTCGCGATAGCGACGGCGAGGTTCGCCGCGAAGGCGATGATGACGGTGAGCCAGCTGCCCCCGGCGGCTTTGTGAGCCTCCGTATCGACGCCACCCTTGCCGGCAGTCATGCCCGAACCTCGAGGAGGGACACGGCCTGGATTGCAGGGCACCCTGCGGTCGAAGTCGTCATGGCAGCGTCCTCTCGGTGGGCGGTCGAACCGTTGGAGACCAGCTTACGTCCGACCGCCTCGGCGGAGGGGCTGTTTCACGTCAACGACGCTTGCCGGTCTGGTCGGATCATCCGACTGCACTCGACTACTGTTGGATTACCCCAGCCGAAGAGGACTCACGCATGACCGCACCCGCCGATTTCGTTCATCCGTTCGCGCAGGTCGCGCTGACGAACATCACGCAAGACTATCCGTACGCGGCGCATCACGTGGCGAGCAGTCTCGCCGACATCGTGCCTGCGAGTGAGAAGCACCCGGCGTTTGCGAACTCGTTCGACTGGCACTCGAGCGTTCACATGCACAATCTGCTCGTGAAGCTCCTCGACACCGAGGCGGCGCAGGACGCGCCGTGGCGCGACGAGGCGATCGAGCTGCTGCAGCTGCACCTCAGTGCCGTGAAACTCACTGCGGGGGCCGCGTTCCTGCGCGACCATCCGGGGTGGGAACGGCCGTACGGATGGGCGTGGGCGGTCGAACTCGTCGAGGCGCTGCGGACCAGCTCGGACCCGCAGTTGCGCGAATTAGCCGAGGGCGCGCAAGTTCTCGCGGACACGGTGTTCGATCTCGTGGTCGCGTGGCTGCCGAAGGTTCCGGAGCCTGTTCGGCACGGGGTGCATTCCAACACTGCGTTCGGTCTGCGTCGGATCCTCCTCAGCGCTCGCGCAGAGGGCCGTCGGGACGTCGTCAATGTCATCGCGGGTGCGGCGCGACGCTTCTATGCCCAGGACGAGGCATGGAACTTCCGTCAGGAGCGCAGCGGTCAGGACTTCCTCTCGCCCGGACTGTGCGAGGCCGACCTGATGTCGGAGATCCTCACCGAGGATGAGCTCGCCGTGTGGCTGCCGGCGTTCCTCTCGGAGCTGTCCCCCGAGTCGCCTGCACTCTCACCGGTCGAGGTGCTCGACCCCACCGACGGCCAGCAGAGCCACCTCTATGGCTTGGGGCTGTCGGTCGCGGCATCGATCATGCGCCTCGCCCCACAGCTCGAGGAGATCGCCCAACGACACGACAGGGCCGACCTCGACTCCCTGGCCAAAGGCATGCTGACCCGTGTCGATGCGCTCATGGCACCCGGGCTTGAGGCTGCCGTCTCCGATGAGTACATGTCGTCGCACTGGGTGGCGACATTCGCGTGGGGGGCACTTGAGCTGCGGAGCTGATAAGTCCGGAAGGTTCAGCTTCCTCGGTACACGCCATAAAGTTCCCGATACCTCTCGCAAGAGAATCTTTGGGTGATTGGATAGTATTTGCCACTCGAGCAACGTTGATTCCCGCCTTCTGGCATAGCATGAGGTCATGGTTGAGATGCTCAGAGTTGTGGGAGCGGTAATCGAGCGGGACGGCAAGATTCTTGCCTGCCGCCGCCGGCCCGAGAAGGCCGAGGGCAGCAAGTGGGAATTTCCGGGCGGAAAAGTTGAGAGTGAAGAATCTCCTGAACAGGCACTCAAACGCGAATTGGCCGAAGAGCTCGAATTGTATGACGTTCAGGTACTTAGTCTGGTCGAGCGCGCGACTACCGCAAGCAACGGCAAACACATCGACCTCGCTTGCTACCGAGTAGAGGTGGCGGATCTTCCGGTTACGAGCACCGACCATGATTCGATGCAATGGTGCACCCCAGACCAACTCATCACTTTGGACTGGGCCTTGGCAGATCGACCGATAGTCGACTCACTGGTATCTGTGACTGCCCACCCGGAAGATAAGCGTAAGAGGACCCGTCGTGCCAAATGCTGAACCCTCAGGACTCCGACAGGCCGCAATCGATTGGCTCCAGCTACGCTCAGACGGCGGCCTCGAACCATTAACGCGAGAAGACATTCTTGACTTTCACTTCGCGGGTGAGCCTGTCAGGCTCCAGGCTCCGATGCAAGGAATCTGGAAACCAAGTGGATACCAGGCCGCGTTGTCGTTCCGCACCGCCTACACTAAGCCAGGCGATCCGCCTCCTTATGAGGATAAGACCGGAGATGACGGCCTATTCCGGTACAAATGGCGCGGAACTGATCCCAATCACCCTGAGAACGTCGGACTCCGGGAGGCGATGAAGCTCCGTTTGCCGCTTATTTGGTTCCTCGGTGTCGCCATGGAGCCAGCTAGGTATCAAGTCATCGCTCCGGTCTACATCGTCGCAGAGGAGCCCCGACAGCAACAGTTCGCATTCACTGCTGCCGAAGATGCTGTTGCCGCCTTTGAACTTGAATCCTCTGTACATGAAGAAGTCACCCGTCGCTATCTCCAACGACTGGCCAAGGTGCGGGTACATCAACCTGCTTTTAGGTCCATCGTCCTATCTGCCTACGAGAACCGCTGCACCATTTGCAATCTCGGCCACCCGGGCTTGCTCGACGCGGCGCACATTGTTCCTGACCGAGACGAGGGAGGAATCGCGGCAGTGACCAACGGTTTAGCGATGTGCAAAATTCATCACGCAGCATTCGATCACAACTTCCTCGGCATTCGCCCAGACAGTGTTGTCGAGATCAGGCACGATTTACTCAAAGAAGTCGACGGCCCGATGCTTAGGCACGGTCTCCAAGAACTCCACGGGCGGCGCCTGATGAAAGTCCCGGCGCATCGCCGAGACCGCCCTAAACGGGAATTGCTAGAGACTAAGTACGAAGAGTTCAAAACCGCGACTGCGAGGGGTTGAAAAGACAACAAGTAGTTCGGCACGAAATACGAGCCGATTTAGCCTCCGGCTTGAACTTCCTCGCAGCTGCTGCACGGACAGATGCCATCTGATCTCGCTTGCCCGGAAGTTGGCCCACCATTGTGACCTCAGCGCAGCGCTTCAGAGATCAGTTTCGTAGTACTTGGCTGTCGGTGATAGCGCCCACCTTCTGATCCATCACCGTCACTCCTCCGTCGTCGCCCCTGCAGTCATCACCGTCACTCCGCACGGGCCCACGGCTTCGAGCTCGTACCGTCCCTCCTCCGCTTTCCGTCCGACGAGATGGATCTGCTCGTTGACGAACACCGGCGCCTTCGCCGTGAACGCATACCCCGTCACCTCAGTGTTCGGATGAATCCGGAGAAACGCGTCGAGGAGGAACGTCGCCGTGAGAGGGCCGTGAACGATGAGTCCCGGGTAGCCCTCCACTTCGGTGACATAGGGGTGGTCGTAGTGGATGCGGTGCGAGTTGAACGTCAGCGCCGAGTACCGGAAGAGCATGACCTCATCGGGGCGCACCGTTCGAACCCAGTCCCATCCCTCCGGTGCCGGCGTGTCCGACCGCGGCGCCGCAGCCGCCGACCCCGCGCCGCGGTGTCCCCCGTCGGGCGTTCCTGCCCGAGGTTCGGTCGCTTCCCGGTAGACGATCGTGTGCCGGTCAACGGTGGCAAGCGTGCCGTCTGCACTGATGTCGTGCCGAACGACGACGAAGCACAGTGGCCCGCTGCGTCCGGCCTTCTCCGTCACCGATTCGATCGTGGACGTCCGCGCCAGCGCCTGGCCGGGGCGGATCGGGCTGTGGAACTCAAGCGCGCTGCCTGCCCACATCCGCCGCGGCAGTCCCACCGGCGGCATGAAACCACCGAGCAATGCATGGCCGTCGCCGCCGAGCTCGCTCATCGGCACATCGTCCTCGGGGAACTGGAGCCAGTGCCCGAGCGGGAACAGCGCCGTAGGCTCGTCCGCGGCCTCACCCCCGAGCAGCACAGTCAGCCTCCGAGCCCGCTCAACCGAGGCGACATCTTCCCCGGTCTTCGTCCGTCCGACCCACTCCTGAAGATCCATCGTCACACCCGGTTTCGTTCGATGAGCTGCTTGGCGATGACACCCAACTGGATCTCGTTCGTCCCCTCGCCGACGATCATCAGCGGCGCATCCCGGTAGTAACGTTCGACGTCAAACTCGGTCGAGTACCCGTATCCACCGTGGACGCGGATCGCGTCAAGGGCCACCTCGGCGGCCATCTCCGAGGCGAAGTGCTTCGCCATTCCCGCCTCCATGTCGACCCGCGCCCCAGCGTCGAAGGTTCGTGCGGCGTGAAGGACGAGCTGGCGAGCGGCCTCGAGCTTCGTCGCCATCTCCGCGAGCCGATTGCCCACCGCCTGATGCCGCCAGATCGGCTTGCCCATCGACTCCCGCTCCTGGGCGTACTTCACGGCGTCATCGAGCGCGGCCTGCGCGACCCCGAGCGACCGCGACGCCACCTGGATGCGCCCGATCTCGAGCCCCTTCATCATCTGCTTGAAACCGAGACCCTCGGTGTCGCCGAGCAGCTGCGAGCGCGGCTGACGCAGACCGTCGAAGAGAAGCTCGCACGTCTCTACGCCCTTGTATCCGAGCTTCGACAAATCCCTCGAAATCGTGAAGCCCTCGCCCTTCTCGACGAGGATGATCGAGATTCCGGCATGCCGTGGCTCGGCGTGAGAATCGGTCTTGCACAGGAGCGCGATGAGGTCGGACCGGCGGGCGTTGGTGATCCACGTCTTCGATCCCGAGATGACGTAGTCGTCCCCATCGCGCACCGCCGTCGTCCGGATCGCCTGGAGGTCGGAGCCGCCACCGGGTTCGGTCAGCGCCATCGTCGCACGCAACTCTCCCGTCGCCATCCGCGGCAGGTAGGTCTCCTTCTGCGCGTTGGTGCCGAAGTCGGCGATGAGTTTCGCGACGACGGTGTGACCACCCATCGCCCCGGCCAGCGACATCCACCCCCGCGCGAGCTCCTGGGTGATGAGCGCGTACGCCTCCGTCGAGACCTTCCCCGCACCCCACGGCTCAGCGATCGCGAGCCCGAAGATGCCCATGTCCTTCATCGTCTGGATCCACGCCTCGGGATATTCATCGGCGTGCTCGACCCGGTTGACGTGCGGTCTGACGTCGTCGTCGATGAACTTCGCAACGGTGTCGATCATCATCTGCTCTTCAGCGCTGACAGCCATAAGGCGATTCTCGCCGTTCCGACGCCAATGCGCACCACCTCGGCGGATGACGGGACGGAGCCCCACCTCGGCGCGGTCAGGTTCTCAGGAAACCCCCGCCTCGGCGCGGTCAGCTGGGGAAGCGGAACCGCACCGCCCTACCCCACGAACCCCGACACGGACTCGATGACCTGGAGGACGGCGAGGAACCCGAAGAGGCCGAAGCACACGGCCAGCAGCACATTCGACCACCAGCTGTTGCGCAGGGACACCGGCACCGAGGAGCGGTTGAGGATGACGAGGAGGGCGAGTGCGAGCACGGGGAGGATGAACGCGCTGATCGCGGCGTAGACGAGGACGAGGGTGACGGGCCTGCCGAGACCCATGATGATGAGCGTCGCGACGCTGAGGTAGACGAGGACGACGCGGAACTCGATCGACGTCGCCGACATCTCGAACCGCGCCTCGTCCTGGTGCGGGTAGCGGCGGAGCACGCGGATGCAGTCGGCGGTGACGTAGGCGATGCCGGAGAACCCGCCGAGCACGCTCGTGTAGACGACGGCGAGGAAGCTGAGCAGGAAGATCAGCCGCCCGACGTCGCCGATCGAGGCGATGAGACTGTCGGCGATCGCGAAGAGGGCGTCGTTGTCGGCGATCGTGAAGCCCTGACCGTAGAGGATGAACGCGCCCACCGCGCTCATCGCGACGGCGAAGACGAACACGAGACCGTAGCTGATGAGCAGGTCGAGGCGGACGACGGGCTTCCAGTCGGCGCTGCGCCACGACTTCTCCCGGATCCAGAACGAGTACGCGAGGATCCCCGTCGCCCCGCCGACCCCGCCGATGAGCGACATCACCGTGATGATCGAGGTCTGCGGGAAGACCGGCACGATCGTCTCCGCCGCGACCTCCTGAGCACCCTGACCCTGATAGACCGAGAACGCGAGGGCGATGATCCCGAAGAACATGATGATGCCGAAGCCCATCATCGCCTTCTCGACGATGCCGTAGCGGCCGATCCCGACGAGGACCGCCGCGGAGAGGAGGACGACGATCGCCGTCGGCCAGAACGGCAGGACGGGGAAGATCGCCTGGAGGATGTTCGCGCTCACGGCGACGACGCCGGCGCCGAAGAAGAGTCCGACGAGGAGTTCGGCGATGAGGAAGAGCGCGGGGAACAGTCGTCCCCCGAACCGGGTGAGGTGGGAGAGCAGCGACCGGTCACCGCTCATCTGCAGCCGCGACACCGCCTCGGAGAGGACGAACTTCAGGGCGATCCCGACCGTGAAGACCCAGATGAGGGCCAGCCCGTACTCGGCCCCGGAGTTCATCGTCGTGATCATGTCCGAGGCCCCGACGCTCGCGAGGGCGAGCACGATCCCCGGTCCGATGAGCCGTAAGCGTGCGGGCAGAGTCGCCGGCGCCGAGGCGGTCGCGGGCTCGGTGGTCGACGGCGGTGTCGGTTCGGCTGGCATTCTCGTGTGACTTTCCTCAGGTCGGCGCAGATCGGTCGCACCTCGGCCGGCAGTGGGCCGAGGTGCGACAATCAGTGTGCCTGGAGGCGACCGCCGGTGCCCCGGCGGTCTCAATGGCTGGGCGCGTCAGCCCTGCGCAGCTCAGCCTTCCGCAGCCCTCGTCCCCGCGGAACCGCCGCTGGTCGAACCGCCGCCGGACGCCGCCGCACTACCGCCGGAGCTCGGCGGCGCCCCGCCCCCGGCGGCGAGCATCGCCGCGAGCTGCTTGCCCCCGACGGTGGGATGGTTGCTCGCGATCGAGATGCGGTTGAACGCGTTGATGAGCGTGACGACCCATTCGATCGCTGAGATCTGCTCCGTGCTCAGGTGCTGCCCCACCTCGGCGGCGACCGCTTCATGGTCGACCGGGACGGACAGGTCCGTCAGCGACTCCGCAAGGAGCAGGGCCGACCGTTCGACATCGCTGAAGATCTCCGCATGCCGCCACGCGGAGAGGATGTCGAGTTTGAGCTGGTCGACCCCGGCCTTCCGCGCGGCGGGCACGTGGATGCTCAGGCACGTGTGGCACCTGTTCATCTGTGACACACGGGAGTTGACGAGCTCGATGAGCGCGACGTCGAGGCCCGCAGCCACCGCCGCCTTCCGGGTCGTCTGCGCGGCGGTGACCGCAGCCTTGTAGATCTCGGGATTGGCCTTGTCGATGAAGGGTCTGTTCGCGTGCATTCCGCTGCGCTCAGGCCTCTTGCTTGACCTGATCGAAGTCCGCGCCCGTGGGGTTGCGGAGCTTGCCGCCCTCGGCGATGTACTCATCGCCGGACTCCTGCAGCTTCTTGACGAAGAGCGGGCAGATCGCGACGACGGTCTCGCCCTTCTCCCGGGCGTCCTTGAGCGCCTCGTTGACGAGGATCTTCGACAGGCCGCGGCCGCCGAACTTCGAGTCGACGGTCGTGTGATAGAAGATCCGCTCATTGGCGTCCTTCGCTCCCACGAGGTAGTGCGCCCGACCGGCGACCTCCCCGTCAGCGACCTTGATGTCGTAGGCGAGACCCGCCTCGTCGAGTTCGACGGTGACGTCTTCTCCGGTGGAGTCCTTGAGTGCATCGTTCATCGTTCTTCTCCTTGTGTCGGTGGTGCGGGGTGGGTGGTCGGGGGTCGTGGCC
>NZ_SCMW01000053.1:0-25583 GCF_005502845.1 Brevibacterium sp. 2SA
GCCGGCTACCCGTCGTCGTCTTGGTGAGCCATTACCTCACCAACAAACTGATAGGCCGCGAGCCCATCCCCAACCGAAAAAACTTTCCACCCACTCTCATGCGAGAGCAGGTCATATCCGGTATTAGACCCAGTTTCCCGGGCTTATCCCGAAGTCAGGGGCAGGTTACTCACGTGTTACTCACCCGTTCGCCACTCATCCACCCCAGCAAGCTGGGGCTTCAGCGTTCGACTTGCATGTGTTAAGCACGCAGCCAGCGTTCGTCCTGAGCCAGGATCAAACTCTCCATAAAAAACTTCTTATTTCAGTGATCCCGGCAAGACAGTCACCACGCCCACGGGGGTGGACACGGTGACCCATACCACCACAACCCAGGCAATGGGTCATGGTGTGGTTGTCTTACCAGAAAAAATTTTCTGGCATCACATTGTTCAAACAAACACGCTATTGGATTCTCAAACCACAAACACACACCCAACCATCACACGAACCATCATCCGCGTGATCAACCGGGGGCATCCACAGGATTTGTACTCTTCGCCTTGCGGCCCGCCGTACCAGCGGATCTCTACTCTACAGTGTCTCTTCGATGTCCGCAACCCGGAGTTCACCTCCGCGTCACCTGGATCGAAATCCATCTGAAGCGTTCGCTGTGGCCCATCGGGCCGGCAGCTCGATCTACTCTACACCACCCGGATCGGCACCCACAAGGGGCAGAACGCCCTTCGGAGGGTGATCTCGCTCACCGCGTCGCCCAGCGCGCGAACACCAGCAGCCCAACGCCCTCAGGCAACAGGTTCGATGAGTGCCGGAGAGTCGTTGCGGACGTTGCCGACGGCCTTGCCGACCCGATGCCTGGTCACGCTGGCGGGATCAACCTGGGCGAGCGTGGCCGCCAGCAGGTCGGGGACCTCGCCGCTCGGCAGCGCCGGATTCATCCAATCGTCGATGTGCTCACGGCCGAGGAACACCGGCATCCTGTCGTGGACGTCACTGAGATGACCGGCCGACGCCATCGTGAGGATCGACGTCGACACGAGCCAGGTGTCGTCGGGCTGCTTCCAGAACTCGAAGAGCCCCGCCATGAAGAGCGGGCCCGGACCGGCCGCCGACATCATCCACGGCTGCTTGCCGTCCTCGGTGACCTCCCACTCGTAGTAGCCCGGGATGGGAAGGGCGCACCGCCGGCGTTTGATCGCCTGCCGGAACATCGGCTTCTCGAGCACCGTCTCCGAACGCGCATTGAAGGCCTTGAACCCGATCGCCCGGTCCTTCGCCCAACTGGGCACGAGTCCCCACGATGCCGCTTCGAGACGGCGAGTGAGCTGTCCTTCGTCGTCGAGGCGCTCGACGACGATGGGGATGTCGGCACCCGGGGGAACGTTGTACCGCGGGGTGTAGTCGTAGGAGACGACGTCGAGGCGGAGCTCGTCGGCGAGGTCCGCCGGGTCAGATGACAGGTTGAGTCGACCGCACATGCGCCAATCCTCTCACTTCACTACACTGTCGACAATGGCGCCGGAGAAGAGCACAGCGGTACGGTTCGATCCCATCGAGGAGTCACGGAAGCAGTGGCTCGCACACGGCTGGGATGAGGCCGCCGACGGCATGAACACCGTCATCTCCGTGATGCGCGTCCACCAGCTCTTCCTCGCGATGGTCGACGCCGCGCTCAAGCCCTTCTCCCTGACGTTCTCGCGCTACGAGGTGCTCACTCTGCTCTCGTTCACGAAGTCCGGCACCCTGCCGATGTCGAAGATCTCCGCCCGCCTCCAGGTCCACGCGACGTCGACGACGAACTCCGTCGATCGCCTCGAGAAAGCCGGCCTCGTCCGTCGTCGCAGCCATCCCGACGACCGCCGGACCACACTCGTCGACCTCACCGAGGCCGGTCGCGAGCTCGCCGCCCGCGCCACCTCGGCGCTCAATGACGAGGTCTTCACGTCCCCGGCCGTCTCCGGCACCGGCGGAAGCGCGCTCCTCCCCCACCTCGAGGCGCTGCGGGTGCGCCTCGAGGACCCCTCCTGACGCGACCGCCGGGCCCCTGAGTCCACCGGGCTCCATGACCCTCCGGGACTCCCCCACCGCTCTCCCGGGACCCCCTGCCGCAATTCCGGGACTCCGCCGGCTCACCATCACGGGAGAGCAGCCTCGGTGCATTTAGTTGGACGTCCTAGTAAATTCTCCGTATCCTGATGACAATGCCGTGCCCGTGATCGCGGTCACGCCGCCCACCTCGCTCGAGCGCACCAGCGCCCACCCGTCATCCTGGAGGAACCATGTCCCGCAGCACTGTGACTGCCCTGCCGTTCGGCCTCACCGAGGAGCAGCAGACGATCTCTGCCATGGTCCGCGACTTCGCCGACACGGAGATCGCGCCCTACGCCCTCGACTGGGACGCCGACCATCATTTCCCCGTCGACGTCATCAGGAAGTCGGCAGAACTCGGCATGGGCGGCATCTACGTCCGTGAGGAGTCCGGGGGCACCGGGATGGGCCGGATGGATGCGGCCCTGATCTTCGAGGCGATGTCGACCGGCTGCCCGTCGGTGGCCGCCTACATCTCGATCCACAACATGGTCGCGTGGATGATCGACAAGTACGGCAACGAGGAGCAGAAGGAGAAGTACCTCCTGCCGCTCGTCTCGATGGAGCACCTAGGCAGCTACTGCCTCACCGAACCCAACGCCGGATCCGATGCCGGCGCCCTGCGCACCTCGGCGCGCGAGGACGGAGACCACTTCGTCCTCAACGGCGTCAAGCAGTTCATCTCCGGAGCCGGGTCGACCGACACCTACCTCGTCATGGCCCGCACCGGCCAGGACGGCGCCCGCGGGATCTCCGCGTTCATCCTCGAGAAGGGGATGGAGGGCCTGAGCTTCGGCGCCAACGAGCAGAAGATGGGCTGGCGCGCCCAGCCGACCCGCCAGGTCATCATGGAGAACGTCCGGGTGCCGAAGGAGAACATGCTCGGCGACCTCGGCCAGGGCTTCAAGATCGCGATGTCCGGACTCGACGGCGGCCGCCTCAACATCGGGGCATGCTCGCTCGGCGGTGGGCAGTCCGCCCTCGAGAAGGCCATCGACTACATGGGCGAGCGCCAGGCTTTCGGCACCGAGCTCACCGGCTTCCAGGCGCTGCGCTTCGAGGTCGCGGAGATGCAGACGAAGCTCGAGGCCGCGCGCGCCCTCCTGTGGCGGGCCGCGAACGCCTACGACGCGGGCGACCCGAACACGTCCCTGCTCTCGGCGATGGCGAAGCTCACCGCCACCGACACCGGCTTCGACGTCGCCAACCGGGCCCTCCAGCTCCACGGCGGCTACGGGTATCTGACAGAGTATGGGATTGAGAAGCTGGTTCGTGACCTGCGCGTCCACCAGATTCTGGAAGGCACCAACGAAATCATGCGCGTGATCATCTCGCGCAAGAGCACAGGAGTGGGCTGATATGACGACAGAGAATCCGAGCATCATCGCCACAGCGTCCGGCGGCCTCGGACGGATCGAACTCAACCGACCGAAGCTGATCAACGCGCTCAGCCTCGACATGGTCGCCGGCATCGATGACGCCCTCCGCAGCTGGTACGACGACGACTCCGTGACCACCGTGCTCGTCACCGGCCGCGGCGAGC
This sequence comes from Brevibacterium sp. 2SA, assembly GCF_005502845.1. NCBI lineage: Bacteria > Bacillati > Actinomycetota > Actinomycetes > Micrococcales > Brevibacteriaceae > Brevibacterium > Brevibacterium sp. 2SA. The sequence continues at coordinate 3,632 of NZ_SCMW01000053.1, forward strand.
GCGGTCTGTGCGCCGGCGGGGACATCAAAGCCGTCTACACCGACATCGTCGAGGGCACGGGCGAGAACGCGAAGTTCTGGAACCGCGAGTACCGGATGAACGCCGCGATCGCCGAGTACCCGAAGCCCTACGTCGTCATCATGAACGGCATCACGATGGGCGGCGGCGTCGGGATTTCCGGGCACGGCTCCGAGCGCATCGTCACGGATTCCACGAAGGTCGGGATGCCCGAGACCGGCATCGGCCTCTTCCCCGACGTCGGCGGCACCTATCTGCTCGCGCGCGCTCCCGGTGAGCTCGGCACGCACCTGGCGCTGACCGGCACCGCGGTGGGCCCGGGCGCGGCGCTGGCCCTCGACCTCGCCGATCACTACGTCCCCGAAGCCGACCTCCCCACCCTCATCGCCGACCTCGAAGCCGGGGAGGACGTCGAGACCGTCGTCTCCCGCTATGCCGCGCAGGCCCCGGCCGATGACCTCGCCGAGGCGGCCGCCTGGATCGACGAGTGCTACACCGGCGATGACATCGAGGAGATCCTCGCCCGCCTCGAGGCCCATCCGAACCCCGAGGCGAACGCGGCTGCCGCCCTCATCCGGACGAAGGCCCCCACCTCGGTGAAGGTGACCCTGGCCGCCCTGCGGCGGGCCGCGGACATGACACTCGCCGAGGTGCTCGAACAGGACTACCGCATCGCCGTCGAGATGACGCGCCGACCCGATCTGCGCGAGGGCATCCGCGCGCAGGTCATCGACAAGGACCGCAGCCCCCAGTGGTCGCCGGCCTCCCTCAGCGAGGTCGACGACGCCACCGTGACCGCCATCCTCACCACCGAGCAGACAGACAAGGTGTTCTCATGAGCGACTACGCAACCATCCTCACCTCCGTCGACGACGGAGTCGCCACGATCACGATCAACCGGCCCAAGGCGCTCAACGCGCTCAACCTCCAGGTCCTCACCGACATCACCGATGCGGCGACCGCGTTCGACGCCGATGACGCGGTGCGCGCGATCATCATCACCGGCAGCGAGAAGGCGTTCGCGGCCGGCGCGGACATCAAGGAGATGTCGGAACTCGACTTCGCCACCGCCTACCGGGCCGACTGGTTCTCCGGCTGGGAGCGCCTGACGAACGTCCGCAAGCCGATCATCACCGCCGTCAGCGGCTACGCCCTCGGCGGAGGCTGCGAGGTCGCGATGATGGGCGACATCCTCATCGCCGCGACGACGGCGAAGTTCGGTCAGCCCGAGATCAACCTCGGTGTGCTCCCCGGCATGGGCGGGTCCCAGCGTCTGACCCGGGCCGTCGGCAAGGCGAAGGCGATGGACATGTGCCTGACCGGGCGGATGATGGACGCCGAGGAGGCTGAGCGCTCGGGCCTCGTCGCCCGCGTCGTCGCCCCCGAGGAGCTCCTGTCGACGGCGAACGAGATCGCCCGCACGATCGCCGGGAAGTCCCTCATCGCCTCGGCGATGGTCAAGGAGGCGATCAACGTCGCATTCGACACGACGCTCGAGCAGGGCCTGCGCTACGAACGCCGCCTCTTCCACTCGGTGCTCGCGACGAACGACCAGACCGAGGGCATGGCCGCCTTCGTCGAGAAGCGGGATCCGCACTTCACCGACTCCTGACGGACGCCGATCGCGAGGCGGGGGCGCAGCCGAATCATCGGCCGCGCCCCCGCTTTCTGCTCCCTGCGCACCGGTTTTTAACACTCGTTCAGTTAGAGTGGTGCTGTTCGCTCATCCAAGGAGGCATCGTGAACCCCATTGACTCTCTCGACCTGAGGCTGCGCCTCCCGGTCTTCGGCTCCCCGATGTTCATCGCATCGGGCCCCGAACTCGTCACCGCCCAGTGCCAGGCCGGCATCGTCGGGGCGTTCCCCACCCTCAACGCGCGGCCGGCATCGCTGCTGGCCGACTGGTTCGACGAGATCACCGAGTCGAACGCGAACTACACCGCAGCCCACCCGGAGTCCCCCGCCGCCCCGTTCGCGGCCAACCTCATCGTCCACCGGTCGAACAATCGCCTCGAGGCCGACCTCGCCGAGGTGGTCAGGCACAAGGTGCCCATCGTCATCACCTCGCTCGGTGCCAGGGAAGAGGTCAATGAGGCCGTCCACTCGTACGGCGGCGTCGTCCTCCACGACATCATCAACAACCGCTTCGCCCACAAGGCCGTCGAGAAGGGTGCCGACGGCGTCATCGCCGTGGCCGCCGGGGCCGGCGGGCACGCGGGCGCGCTCTCTCCGTTCGCTCTCGTCCAGGAGATCCGCAGCTGGTTCGACGGGCCGCTGCTGCTCTCCGGGGCGATCGCCCACGGCCGGTCAATCCTCGCGGCGCTGGCCGCCGGCGCGGACTACGCCTACATCGGCTCGGCGTTCCTCTCGACCCCCGAGGCCAACGTCGTCGACGCGTACCGGCAGATGATCGTCGAGTCCGCCGCCGACGACGTCGTCTACTCGAACTACTTCACCGGGGTCAAGGGCAACTACCTGCGCGGCTCGATCGTCGCCGCCGGCTTCGACCCCGACGACCTGCCCGAGGCCGACCCCTCGAAGATGGACTTCGGCACCGACCCGAACTCCGACGCGAAGGCGTGGAAGGACATCTGGGGGTCGGGCCAGGGCATCGGCGCGCTCGGGCTGCAGCGCACCACCGCCGAGCTCGTCGACCGCCTCGTCGCCGAGTTCCGTGACGCCGAGGACGAGCTGCGGACGCGACTGGCCCGCACCGCTCCCGCTGCGGCCCCCGGCACCGTCTGAGTCCGCGCCGTCGCCGCGACGTGTCCGTCTCGAGCCCTGCCCGTGACCCCGGTGGAGTCCCGGGGCACCGGAGTCAGATCGTTGAGATGATGCCGCGCTCGGTGAGCCGGGAGGCCAGGCCCGCGCCGTCGGGCGCGTAGATCCACGGCACGCCCTGACCGCGGCCGTGGCGCTTCGAGCGACCACCGGCCCACACGGCCTCACCGACGGTGAGCTGCCGGATCGCGACGGCGGCGACGTTGTTCGGGTGGTTCTCGACGAACTCGCCGTAGAGCTCCTCGTCGTTCTGCCCGTCATCGCCGATGAGCAGCCACTTCATCCACGGGAAGTCCCGGGCCAGCCGCTCGAGGGTGTTGCGCTTGTGCTCCTTGCCCGAGCGGAAGACGCGGGTCGTCGTCGGCCCCCAGTCGGTGAGCAGCAGCGGCCCGATCGGGTAGAGGTTGCGGGAGAGGAACCGCTTGAGCGTGATCGCCGAGTTCCACGCTCCCGTCGAGAGGTAGATGATCGGGGTGTTCGGCCGCATGTACGTGATCCGGTCGTAGAGCACGGACATGCCCGCCACCGGCGAGCGCGCGTGCTCGCTGAGGACGAAGGTGTTCCACGCGGCGAGGAAGGGGCGCGGCAGCGAGGTCACCATGACCGTGTCGTCGATGTCGGAGATGATGCCGAACGTCGAATCCTCGCCGATGATGCGCACCGCGGCCGAGTCGACGAGCGACCCGTCGGTCCACAGTTCGATCTCCGTCTCCCCCGGGGTGAAGTCGCCGGGGATGACGGTGTCGATGATCCCGCCCCGGTCCGAGGTGACCATGTGCTCCTCGTCGTTGATCCGCACCCACGCCGTGTCGTTGGGCAGCGGGACGCTGACGAACGAGCGCCAGCCGCGGACGCTGGCCTGCGCATCGGCCGAGGGGTGGCCGTCGGGGGTGAGCACGAGGCGGCCGAGGACCCGCACCCAGTCGGTGCCGCCGTACGTGTCGTAGGCGAGCACCGTCCGCTGGTAGCTGTGGTTGGTCGCCCGCGATTGGATCCATCCGTTGAAGCGGTCCTCGAGCCGGGCTGCGGTGTGCAGCATGTCCGGAGTCAGGTTGAGCGGTCCCTCTGCGGTCTTCTTCTTGGCCACGGCGGCTCCTCCACGCGCTCGGCGGGTACGTTGGGATGGTCGTCGGGGTGTCCCGACGGCTGGTTCAGATGAAACCGACCTTGTCATAAACCTCGCGCAGTGTCACCTCGGCGATGGCGTTCGCCTTCTCCGCCCCGGCGTCGAGGATCCGCTGCAGCTGGGCACGGTCCTCAAGGAGCTCGAGCGTGCGCTCCCGCACCGGCGTCAGGGCCTCGACGGCCACCTCGGCGAGATCGACCTTGAGGTGACCGTACATCTTCCCCGCGTAGTCGGCGACGATGTCGTCGACGGGCCGGTTCGTCAGCGACGAGTAGATCGTCAGGAGATTCGAGACCCCGGGCTTGGCCGTCGGATCGAACCGGATCTCCGTCTCGTCGTCGGTGACGGCGGACTTGATCTTCTTCGTCAGGGCCTTCGGCTCGTCGAGGAGGTCGATGCGGCCGAGCGGGCTCGGCAGGGACTTCGACATCTTCGCGTCCGGGTTCTGGAGGTCGTAGATCTTCGCGGTGGCCTTGAGGATCTGCGCCTCGGGCACGACGAAGGTCTCACCGAACCGGTGGTTGAACCGCTCGGCGAGGTTGCGGGTGAGTTCGAGGTGCTGGCGCTGGTCCTCCCCGACGGGCACCATCTGCGGGTTGTAGAGGAGGATGTCGGCGGCCATGAGGGCCGGATACGTCAGCAGCCCGAGGGACACGTGGCCCTGCTTCGCCGATTTGTCCTTGAACTGGGTCATCCGCGTCGCCTCGCCCATCGAGGTCGTGCACTCGAGCACCCAGCTCAGACGCGGGTGGGCGGGAACCTGCGACTGGACGAAGATCGTCGAGGCCTCCGGATCGATGCCGGCGGCGATGAACTGCGCGGCTGTGCGCAGGGTCCGCTCCCTGAGCTCGACGGGGTCCTGTTCGACGGTGATCGCGTGCATGTTGGCGATGAAGTAGAACGCGTCATGGGACTGCTGATGGGTGACGAACTGCTGCAGGGCCCCGATGTAGTTGCCGAGATGGAGGGAATCGGAGGTCGCTTGGATTCCGGACACGGTACGGGGCAGTGAAGTCGTCGTCATGGCTCCATTTTGCCACCTCGGCGCCCCGCCTCCCACGCCGCTGTCCGACACCGGCCGATGCCGGTGTCCACCGCGTGACTCGCAGCACACCGCGGCGAGTATGATGTCACCCAGAACACATGATTCGCCAAGGCTCTTCACATGTTGAGGCTGGTGGGACGGGGTGCCGCACGACAAGGACCCCGACCGGCCGGCGCTGTCGCAGGGAGTGCCGGGCGGATCGTGGACGACCCAGCTCAATGAGGAGGACCGCGTGTCGGTTGAATACGTCAAGACCGAAGAGGGGCTGCCCCCGGTCGGTGTGGTGGAGAAGCCCCGGTGGACGCCGGGCAAGATCGTGCTCTGGGTGGCCATCGCCCTCATCGCCGGTGCGGGATGGACGATGGTCGCCTTCGTCCGCGGGGAGAACCTCTCGGCGAGCTGGTTCGTCGCCGCCGCCGTCGGCAGCTACCTCATCGGTTTCCGCTTCTACGCGAAGTTCATCGAGTGGAAGATCTGCCGTCCCGACCCGCGGCGGGCGACTCCGGCGGAGATCAACGACAACGGCCGTGACTTCGCGCCGACGGACCGTCGCGTCCTCTTCGGCCACCACTTCGCCGCGATCTCCGGTGCCGGACCGCTCGTCGGCCCGATCCTCGCCGCGCAGATGGGCTACCTGCCGGGCACCCTGTGGATCATCGTCGGCGTCATCCTCGCCGGCGGCGTCCAGGACTACATGGTCCTGTACTTCTCGGTGCGCCGCAACGGCCGCTCGCTCGGGCAGATGACCCGTGACGAACTCGGCAGGACCGGCGGTGTCATCGCCTCGATCGGCATCATCCTCATCATGGTCATCCTCATCGCGGTCCTCGGCGTCGTCATCATCAACGCCCTCGCCGAGAGCCCCTGGGGCGTCTTCTCGATCGCGATGACCATTCCCATCGCCGTGTTCATGGGCGTCTACATGCGCTACCTGCGTCCGGGCAAGGTCATCGAGACCTCGGTCATCGGCGTCGTCCTCCTGCTCGCGGCGATCATCGCCGGCGGCTGGGTCAACAGCTCCCCCGTCTGGTCGGAGGTCTTCACCCTCGACAAGGTGACGCTCGCATGGTGCCTGATGATCTACGGCTTCCTCGCCGCCGTCCTGCCCGTGTGGGTGCTCCTCGCCCCGCGCGACTACCTCTCGACGTTCATGAAGATCGGCACGATCGTGCTGCTCGCCGTCGGCATCCTCATCGTCAACCCGACCGTGCAGATGCCCGCGTTCACCGAGTTCGCGTTCAACTCCGCCGGTCCCGCCTTCGCCGGCGCGCTCTTCCCGTTCCTCTTCATCACGATCGCGTGCGGTGCGCTCTCGGGCTTCCACGCGCTCATCGCCTCGGGCACGACCCCGAAGCTCATCGAGAAGGAATCCCAGGCCCGACTCATCGGCTACGGCGGCATGCTCATGGAGTCCTTCGTCGCGATCATGGCGCTCGTCGCCGCGATCTGCCTCGACAAGGGCCTCTACTTCGCGATGAACGCCGCCGAACCGCTGACCGGCGGCACCGCCCAGGGCGCCGCGGACTTCATCAACAACTCCCTCGGCATGTCGGGGGTCGAGACGACGCCGCAGTTCCTCGAACAGGCCGCTCGCGACGTCGGTGAGGAGAGCATCGTCTCCCGCACCGGCGGCGCACCGACCCTCGCCATGGGCATGGCGCAGATCCTCCACAGCGTCTTCGGCGGACCGGCCTGGATGTCGTTCTGGTACCACTTCGCCGTGATGTTCGAGGCGCTCTTCATCCTCACGACGATCGATGCCGGCACCCGTGTCGCCCGCTTCATGCTCAGCGACGCCCTCGGCAACTTCTCCAAGCGGTTCCGCGATCCCTCGTGGACTCCGGGCGCGTGGCTGACGACGGCGATCATGGTCGGCGCGTGGGGATCGATCCTGCTCATGGGGGTGACCGATCCGCTCGGCGGCATCAACACCCTCTTCCCGCTCTTCGGCATCTCGAATCAGCTGCTCGCCGCGATCGCCCTCGCCGTGATCTTCGCGATCGTGTGCAAGATGGGGCTCGCGCGCTACGCGTGGATCCCCGGCATCCCGCTGGCATGGGACCTCATCGTGACGATGACGGCGTCGTGGCAGAAGATCTTCTCCGCCGACCCCAAGCTCGGCTACTGGGCCCAGCATTTCGCGTACCGCGATGCGCTGGCCGCGGGAGAGACCTCGCTCGGGGCCACCCAGGGGGTCGAGGCGATGAGCGCGGTCGTGCGCAACACCTTCGTTCAGGGCACGCTGTCGATCATCTTCGCCCTCCTCGTCGCCATGGTCGTCGTCATGGCGCTGTGGAAGTCGATCGAAGCCATCCGCAAGGGCTCCCTGCCGACGACGGAGGAGCCGTTCACCGAGACGAAGCTCTTCGCCCCCGCCGGCCTCATCGCCCGCCGGTCCGAACGCGAGGTCCAGGCCCAGTGGGACGAACGGTCGGGCAGGAGTCGACCATGACCGAGACACCGCTGCTGACCCGAGTCGCAAGGAATCCGTGGGGGTCCCTGCGCCGCGGCGGGGCCTGGCTGCTCTGGTACCTCAAAGAGATCATGGGTGAGAACGCCTACCTCCACTACCTCGAGTCCTATGAGCGCCGCCACGGCACCCGTGAGGGCGCGATGGGAGAGCGGGAGTTCTGGCGCGACCACACCGATGAACAGGACCGCAACCCGAAGGCGCGCTGCTGCTGAGACTGCCGATGCCCAGGGTGTGAACCGTCCAGACGGTCCACACCCTGGGCATCGGCGGTCTCACGTCGATAGACGGTCTTCCCCGCTGATGTGGTCATCGGGGAGGATGGACGGGTGCGAATGTGGGTGTTTCTGGCAGGAGCGATCCTCGCCGAGGTGACGGGGACGCTGTCGATGAAGGCGGCGATCGACCATCCGGCCCTCTACATCCTCATGGCCCTCGGGTATGCCGCCGCGTTCGTCTTCCTCAGCCTCACGCTGCGGTCGGGAATGCCGCTCGGCATCGCCTACGGGATCTGGGGTGCCTCGGGAGTCGCGCTCACGGCCGCCGCCTCGGCGCTGCTCTTCGCCGAGCCGATCACCGTCGTCATGGCACTCGGCATCGTCGCCATCATGGCCGGGGTCATCCTCGTCGAAGTCGGCCACCGCGGGCAGGCCCGGCCGACCGTCGCCGCCACCGAAGCGGAGTACCCGCCGGCCGCCGCCACCGAGGCGGTGCACCCGGCAGTCGCCTCCGAGGCGGTGCACCCCGCCGAGGCAGAGCACCCCGCCGAGTCGCCTCAGCGGGAGGCGAAGCCGGAGGATCGCGGGGAAGCGGAGTCGCTCCGGTCGGGGCCGACATCGCAGGCTTGCCGGTCAGTCGATTCGCAGGCTCGTCAGGAGGAGTCATGATCCTCGGCTGGGCGCTCCTCATCGGCGCGATCCTCCTCGAGGTCGCGGCGACCATCTGCCTGCGCGTGGCCTCGGTGGGCGGCTCGAAATGGTGGTACGCGGGTGTGGCCGGCGGCTACATCGTCTCCTTCAGCCTTCTCAGCCTCACCCTGCGCACCGGCTTCCCCCTCGGCGTCGCCTACGGGATCTGGGCGGCCACCGGTGTCGCGCTGACCGCGATCGCCGGACGCGTGCTCTTCCAGGAGCGCCTGACGAGGCTCATGGTCGCCGGCATCGGCCTCATCATCGTCGGTGTCCTCCTCATCGAGGTCGGCTCCGCGCACTGATGTCAGCGGCGTCGGCCACGGCGGCTTCGATCCGCAGCCCCTGACTGTCGATCCGCGAAGCCGCCGCCGCGGCACTGCCTCGGCGCCGCGGCGGCTCACCTCACTGCGGGGCGGGCAGGTCGTAGTCGATGACGAGCGGGGCATGATCCGACCAGCGCTCAGCCCAGCTGTTCGCCCGGTCGACGGTCGCGACCGTCGCCGTTCCGGCCAGTCCCGGAGTGGCCATGTGATAGTCGATGCGCCACCCTGCGTCGTTGTCGAAGGCCTGCCCGCGCATCGACCACCACGTGTAGGGCCCGTCGATGTCACCGGCAAGCTGCCGGTGGACGTCGACGAAGCCGACATCGCCGAAGAACCCGTCGAAGTACGCGCGCTCCTCCGGCAGGAAGCCGGCCTTCTTCCGGTTCGCCTTCCAGTTCTTGAGATCCCGTTCGGTGTGGCAGACGTTGAGGTCACCGGTGACGAGCACGTGGTCGGCGGTCGCGGCGAGCTGCGGCATCCGCTCGGTCATCCGGTCGAGGAACCGGTACTTGTCGTCCTGCTTCGGGGTGCCTGCCTCACCGGAGTGGACGTAGGCGGAGACGAGGGTGAGCAGAGTGCCGTCGCCGAGGCGGTAGTCCGTCTCCAGCCACCGTCCGGCCCGATCGAAGTAGCCGTCGGACCCGATCCCCTCACGCGTCTCCACCGGGGCGGCCTTCGCCATGACGGCGACCCCGGCCCGGCCCTTCGCCTCGGCGTCGTGGCTGATCGTCGTGTACCCGCTCTCCTCGAGGACTCCGAGCGCGATGTCGTTGGCCGCGCGGACCTCCTGGAGGGTGATGAAGTCCGGAGCGGAGGCGTCGACCCAGGCGGGCATCCCCTTCCGCCAGGCTGCTCGGACTCCGTTGACGTTGACTGAGGCAATGCGAATCATGTGCTCTATGATGACAGAGCGAACTGCTCTTGCGCGCTCCGCGTTATAGGGTGGGAATTGAGAAACTGCCGACCTGAGGAGGCGCAATGGCCGAAGAGGAGACTTTCGACGCCGAGGAGCTGAGCATCAGCCCGCTCGACGAAGTCGACGCCAGAGAGATGCGGGAATTCCTGCTCAGCGCCCAAGAGAACTTCTGGGGAGATCGCGACCTGCGCGCCGATCACGACGCGTACTGGTTCCGTCAGTTCGTCGCCTCCGGGCTCGTCGCGCGCTACCGCAGTCAGATCGTCGGCTACCTCCTCGGAGTCATCCCGCAGGAGGGTCCCGGCTACATCCACCTCGTCGCCGCACACAAGGACTTCCGGCATCACGGCATCGGTCGTGAGCTCTACCAGCGGTTCATCGACCATTCCCGCAAACTGCGCGTCGACTCGGTGCAGGCGACGACGATGCCCGACTCGTCGGGAGCGATCTCCTTCCACTCCTCGATGGGCTTCAGCGGCGAACTCGTCGAGGACTACGCCGGCCCCGGCAATCCCCGCGTGTTCTTCGAACTCAAGCTCGACCAGGACTGAGTCTCCTCACCACATCGACGGCCCGGTCACCTGCAGCGAGGTGACCGGGCCGTCGTCGTTGCGCTCCCCGGAGCACGGGACAGCGGCGGCACCGGAACAAGTCACGGCACCGGGACAGTCCGGAGACGCGGGTCACAGTCCGCTGAGCATCCGGATCGCCAGTGCCGCGATGACGCTCGCGGAGACGATTCCCCCGACTCGGCGACCGGTCGGTGAGAGCAGCAGACGGCCGGCACCGCGACCGATGAGGACGAGGATGCAGTGCCAGGACGCCGAGGCGATGACGATGCCGGCCAGCAGGGCTGCGGAGTCCGCGACACCGGCGGAGGCGAGCAGACCGCCCGAGAGCACCACGGAGACGAAGTAGAGCAGCGGCCAGGGGTTGAGTCCGGTGAGGGTGAAGAAGAGCAGCCCCTCACGCAGCGGTGAGCGCGGTTCGCCCCTCGCGGCCGCGCAGTCGTCGCTCGCGTCCGCATGGTCGTTCTCGCGCCGGAAGCCGTCGATGGCGATCCGCCCAGCGAGGAAGAGGAGGAGTCCCGCCCCGGCGACCGTCACCGGCACCTGCCACGGTGTGATGAGCCTGGCGGCCGCGGTCCCGCCGACCACCGCCGCGAGGGCGTAGAGGGCATCGGCAGCGACCGCTCCCGTCGCGGCGGCGAGACCGTGGCGCAGCGAGGACGTCGCCGTGCGCTGGATGAGGAGCACGGCCACCGCACCGACCGGGATCGCCAGTCCGAAGCCTGCCCAGAGTCCGTATCCGAAGGTTTCCCACATGCCTCCACCGTGCCCGGTGCGCATCGTGTGCGTCCATCGAATGTTTCGCGACGAACTGTACAGTGAATCACTATGATCGACCCGCGCCTGAAATCGCTCGCCGCCGTCCGTGACACCGGCACGGTCACCGCGGCCGCCGCGCTCCTCCACGTCACGCCGTCGACGATCTCCCAGCACCTGCGCGGACTCGCCCGCGTCGTCGGTGCCGATCTCGTCGAACCCGTCGGTCGCAACGTCAGGCTCACTCCCGCCGCCGAGGTCGTCCTCGCGCATGCGACGGCGCTCAACGCCGAGTGGGAGGCCACCCTCGCCGACCTCGCAGCCCTGCGCTCAGCCGGTCGCGCCCGGCTGCGGATCTCCGCCGTCGCCTCGGCGATCGTCGCCCTCGTCTGTCCCGCGGTGGCCCGGCTGCCGGAGATCGCGGTGGAGATCGGTGAGGACGCGGTGCGCGACCGGTTCCGCATGCTCGCCGAGTCCGAGACGGACATCGTCGTGACTCTGGAGGCCACGCTCCCGGACAGCGCTGCCGATTCGGCCGGCACGACGGCGACGACCGACGACGGCGGGCCGTGGGAGGTGCGCGAGCTGCTCACTGAGCCCCTCGACGTCATCGTCGAACCCGGGCACCCGCTCGCAGGCAACGAGCGGGTCGGACTCTCGGCTCTCGCTGCGGAGACGTGGATCGGCGCCGGTGACCTCAGAGACCAGAAGGCGCTCTTCCTCCGCCTCTGCGCCCAGGCCGGATTCACTCCTCACCTGCGACACGACGCTCTCGACTGGGGCGCGATCATCGCTCTCGTCGAATACGGGCACGGCATCGCCCTGCTCCCCCGCACGATCAGGATCGCCCCGGAGTCCGGGGTCCATCGTCTCGAGCTGGGCTGGCCGGACTCCCACACCGTTCCGCACCGGCGCCTGCGCGCCTACATCCGCGCCGGCAGCGCCTCCCATCCGACGATCGCCGCCGGACTCGAGGCGCTCACCGCGCAGGGACGGCGACTGGCGGACACCGGCACCGTGTGACCGGGTCTGCCTGACAGGCGCAGATGTGACCGGGCTTCCATGACCGGTCACCCGGCCTGGTGTGAATACGGAAACGGCCCGGGGCATCCGGGCCGTTTCCGGTCGTCAGTCGACGCTCGACGGTCGTCAGTCGACGCTCGACGCTCGACGGTCGACGGTCGTCAGTCGCCGCTCGACGGTCGATGCTCGGTCACTCGGCGGAGCGCGCCGCCATGTCGACGACGTTCTGCAGCAGCAGGGCCCGGGTCATCGGACCGACGCCACCGGGGTTGGGCGAGATCCAGCCGGCCACCTCGGCGACTCCGGGATCGACGTCGCCGACGATCGTCGACTTGCCGGTCTCGGGGTCCTCCTCCCGGGAGACGCCGACGTCGAGGACGATCGCGCCGGGCTTGACGTCCTCGGGCTTGACGAGGCGCGGGGACCCGGCAGCGGCGACGATGATGTCGGCCTGGGCGAGCAGCTCGGGCAGGTTCGTCGTGCCCGTGTGGGTCAGGGTCACCGTCGCGTTGTACTCCCGGCGGGTGAGCAGGGAGCCGATCGAACGGCCGACGGTGACGCCGCGGCCGATGACGACGACGTGCTTGCCGGGCAGGTCGATCCCGTTGCGCACCATGAGTTCGATGACACCGCGCGGGGTGCACGGCAGCGGCGTCGTGATCTCCCGGCTGACGTTGAGCATGAGTCGGCCGAGGTTCGTCGGGTGGAGACCGTCGGCGTCCTTGGCCGGGTCGATGCGCTCGAGCACCGCATCGGTGTCGATGTGGTCCGGCAGCGGCAACTGGACGATGTAGCCGGTGCACGCGTCGTTGGCGTTGAGCTCGTCGATGACGGCGAAGAGCTCGTCCTGGGTGATCGTCTCGGGCAGATCGCGGCGGATCGACTCGATGCCGACCTCGGCGCAGTCGCGGTGCTTGCCGGCGACGTACCACTTCGATCCGGGATCGTCACCGACGAGGACGGTGCCGAGTCCGGGGACGATGCCCTGTGCGGCGAGACGGGCGACCTCGGCGCGCATCTCGTCCTTCATCTGCGCGGCGGCGGCCTTGCCGTCGAGGATCTGCGCTGCCATCAGTACTGCTCCAGTCCTTCATAGAGGGGGAAGTCATCGCTGAGCTTCTTCACCCGAGCCGCGAGCGCCTCGACGTCGGCGCCGGGCTTGAGCGCCTCGGCGATGACGTCGGCGACCTCGGTGAATTCCTTGTCGCCGAAACCGCGGGTCGCGAGTGCCGGGGTGCCGATCCGCAGTCCCGAGGTGACCATCGGCGGACGCGGGTCGAAGGGGACGGCGTTGCGGTTGACGGTGATGCCGACCTCGTGGAGGAGGTCCTCGGCCTGCTGGCCGTCGAGGGCGGAGTTGCGGAGGTCGACGAGGACGAGGTGGACGTCGGTGCCGCCGGTGAGCACGGTGGCGCCCGCCTCGGCGACGTCAGCGGCGAGGAGGCGCTCGGCGAGGATCTGCGCGCCGCGCACGGTGCGCTCCTGCCGGTCGCGGAACTCCTCGGAGGCGGCGAGCTTGAAGGCCACGGCCTTCGCGGCGATGACATGCATGAGGGGGCCGCCCTGCTGGCCGGGGAAGACGGCCGAGTTGAGCTTCTTCGCGTACTCCTCCTTGCCGAGGATGAAGCCCGACCGGGGTCCGCCGATCGTCTTGTGCACCGTCGAGGAGACGACGTCGGCGAAGGGCACCGGGTTGGGGTGGAGTCCGGCGGCGACGAGACCGGCGAAGTGGGCCATGTCCACCCACAGCTTCGCTCCGACCTCGTCGGCGATGTCGCGGAAGGCCTGGAAGTCGAGCTGGCGGGGGTACGCCGACCATCCGGCGACGATGACCTCGGGACGGTGGTCGAGGGCCTTTTGCCGCACCTGGTCCATGTCGATGCGGTACGTGTCGGGGTCGACCTCGTACGACGCCACATCGTAGAGGCGACCGGAGAAGTTGATCTTCATGCCGTGCGTGAGGTGGCCGCCGTGGGCGAGCGAGAGGCCGAGCATCTTGTCGCCCTGGCGGGCGAGCGCGTGCATGACCGCGGCGTTGGCCGAGGCGCCGGAGTGCGGCTGGACGTTGGCGTACTCGGCGCCGAAGAGGCTCTTGGCGCGGTCGATCGCGAGATCCTCGGCGATGTCGACGAACTCGCAGCCGCCGTAGTAGCGCTTGCCCGGGTACCCTTCCGCATACTTGTTCGTCAGCACCGAGCCCTGCGCCTCGAGAACGGCGCGCGGCACGAAGTTCTCCGAGGCGATCATCTCAAGCGTCGACCGCTGTCGCCCCAGCTCGAGGTCGAGGACTTCGGCGATCTGCGGGTCGATGTCGGCAAGCGAAGCCTGCAGCGAGGATTCGGACATGGTTGCACTCCTGTGGCGTCGAGATTCGGCGGCGCGGTCTTCCCCCGCGCGCGTTCCGAGGCAATGCTAACAGCGAAGCCCCGGCCCCCGCCCGGCCGCCCGCCAGCCGGAGGCCTGGGCGGCTGCGGGTCCGAGGGGCGGGCAGGGTCGCCCGCGAGACCACCTGTGCAGTCGTCTGGACGACTGGCCGACAACTGCCTCGTCCGCAGGCGGGCAACCGCGTTGTCACAACTCCCCGTGCTGCCGGATGCCGGACGGCTGACCGGGGACGATGCCGCACCCGATTAGACTCGCGGCTATGAGCGAAGAATGGATCCTGCGAGTAACCTGCCCCGATGCGACCGGAGTCGTCCACGCCGTGACCGGGGCGCTGGCCGGGATCGGTGCGAACATCACCGAATCGCAGCAGTTCTCCTCCCCCGACTCCCACCAGTTCTTCCTCCGCGTCCACTTCGCGACCCCGGCTCCCGTGAGTGAGGAGGACCTGGAATCGGCCCTCGCCGAGGCGGCCGCGCGGTTCTCGATGACGCTCGGTCTCCAGCCCGCACAGAAGCGCACCCGCACCCTCGTCCTCGTCTCGAAGGCCGCGCACTGCCTCAACACTCTGCTCTTCCAGCAGAGCGCAGGCCAGCTGCCCATCGACATCGTCGCCGTCGCCGGCAACCACGATGCGCTGCGGCCCCTCGCCGAGTTCCACGGCCACGACTTCCACCACATCCCCATCACCCCGGAGACGAAGGAGACCGCCGAGGCGCAGCTGCGCCGCCTCGTCACCGACCTCGACGTCGAACTCATCGTCCTCGCCCGCTACATGCAGATCCTCTCCCCCGAGCTCTGCGCGGCACTCGAGGGGCGGGTCATCAACATCCACCATTCCTTCCTGCCGAGCTTCAAGGGCGCCAAGCCCTACCACCAGGCGCACGCCCGCGGGGTGAAGATCATCGGCGCGACCGCCCACTACGTCACCCCCGATCTCGACGAGGGCCCGATCATCGAACAGGACGTCGCCCGCGTCGACCACAACCGCAACATCGCCGACTTCGTCGCCCGCGGCCAGGACGTCGAGGCGGCCGTGCTCGCCCGCGCAGTCCGCTGGCATGCGGAGGGCCGCGTCCTCATGGACGGTCATCGCACCGTCGTCTTCGACTGACCCCGGCCCTGGGCCCACGGCACACCGCAGCAGAGAGCCGCCGTGGTGCGGTTCTGACACAATTGCGCCGCACACGGGTCCCCGGCGGTCAACGTAGGCTACCGTTCGACTATGAGTGAGACTGCGCTGCGGCGCCTGCCGATCCCCCGCGGGCCGATCAACCTCGCCCGCCAAGCCCTGCTGCGCACCGCGAACCTCGGCCTGACCGCCGCCTACGGCACGTACCGGCTCCACCCGGCGATCTGGCGCTTCACCGCCCGGCACTACTCGCCGAAGCTCGAGCCCTTCGCCCGGCTCAACGCGTGGATGATCTGCCAGCAGGCCTCCCTCGACGTGCCCGCCTACCAGGACTATCTCGCGCGCACCGGGTTCACGTTCACGTGGTGGGACCTCGAGGCCTACACTCCGACGTCGAAGGACGACTTCGTCCGCGTCTACAGTGAGGAGCACCGCTGCTGGGGCGGGCGGATCGAGCGGATCGGGACGGTCGTCGACGAGTCATCGGGCTCCTCGGGCACACCGTTCAACTGGATGCGGTCGAAGCGCGAGCTCGACACCGTCCACAAGAACGTCGCCGGGTACGTGACGATGCTCTTCGGGGATGAGGACCTCTTCTGCATCAACGCGTTCTCGATGGGCGCGTGGGCGACGGGGACGAACACGGGCCTGGCGATGGCGAAGGTCGCGATGGTGAAGAACACCGGACCCGACCTCGAGAAGATCCTCGACACGATGCGCCATTTCGGTCCCGGCCACACCTATCTCATCAGTGCCTATCCTCCGTTCCTCAAGCACCTCGTCGACCGCATGGACGCCGAACCGGGCGTCTGGGACGCGTACCGGATCAACGGCTTCGTCGGCGGGGAGGCGATGACCGAGGGCCTGCGCGACTACCTCGAGCAGCGGTTCCACCGGGTCTACTCCGGTTACGGCGCCTCGGATCTCACGATCGGCATGGCCGGGGAGTCCGACCTCTCCGTCGTCATCCGCCGGGCACTGGCCCATGACCTCGCCTTCCGCGCCGAGGTGCTCGGACCCGAGGAGTCCCGCGTGCCCATGGTCTTCCAGTACAACCCGCTCGAGACCTACCTCGAGACGACGGCCGAGGGGGAACTCGTCGCGACGATCAATTCGGCATCGGTGATGAGTCCCCGGCTGCGCTACAACATCGGCGACGAGGCGACGCTCATCGACTTCCCGACGATGGTCGAGCTCACCCGCGCCCACCCCGAGCTCGCCCGGCAGTGCTCAGAGGCCTTCGCCGACAACGGGATGAGGCTGCCATTCGTCCTCCTCTTCGGCCGGTCGGACTCGACGATCTCCTATATGGGCGCCAACATCTATCCGCTCGACATCGAGAACGGCCTCTACCGGGACAACCCGCGCGCCCACCTCATCGAGTCCTTCCGCATCGAACTGCGCGAGCTCGCCGACCACGAGCACCGCCCCGCCCTCCACATCCAACTCCGGGAGACCGCCGCCGAGGGCGAGGAGGCGCTGGACGACGGCGAGCGCGAGGAGCTCGCGGAGACCATCCGGGCCGGCGTGCTCGGCCATCTCGCCTCGGTGTCCAGGGACTTCGCGCAGAGCATGAAGGAGGATCCGACGACGGCGGAGCTCGAGATCGAGATCCACGACTTCGGCACCGGTCCCTTCGCCACCGCCTCGACGAAGATCAAGAACGTCTACCTCCAACCCAAGGAGAGCAATGCGATCGAATGACTTCTCCCTCGCCCCTCCGCAGGCGCGCGCCGAGTCGTTCTTCCTCGGGGCCAACCGCTACCGCAATCCGCTGAGCATGCTCGGTCAGGTGCGCCGCTGGCCGAAGCTCGCGAAGGCCCTGCGGCGCGCCCCCGGCTACCTGTGGCACCGCAGCTATTACGAGTTCCCCGACCGGATCGGCCTCCTCGTCGCTTTCGCGACCCGCGACGACCTCATGCGCTTCGCCCGCACCCCCGAACACGTCGAGATCATGCACTGGCTCGTCGGCGCCGGGGAGGCCTCCCCGGCCCGCGGCGGCTTCATCCGCCTCCTCGACGCTGAGGAGTGGGGGTACACGAACGGCGAGTTCCGCGCCGAGGACGGCCGCCTGGGGATGATCGAGACCTTCACGCCGACGAGCGAGGAATGAGGGTGAGACCAGCGCGGAGCCCGGCCGCCGCTTTCGCCCCGGTCCTCCTCGAGCAGGGGATGACCGCCCACCGCGTGACCTCGCGAGCGGACCTGAGGACCTTCATCGACCTCAGTCCCCGGATCGCCGCTCTCCGCGGCGAGACCGACCGCTTCGTGCCCCTCTTCGCCGCCGACATCGCGGAGTGGCAGGCAGGGACGGGATGGTTCGCCGAGGCGGTCGAACTCTGGCTCGTCCGCGACGCCGCGGGCACGCCGGTCGGGCGGCTGATGTGCCACCGTTCGCGGCCCCTCGCCGAGCGGATCAGCGAGGGACCTGCCGCAGAGGCTCCGGAGACGCTCTTCTTCGGTGCCCTCGAGGCCGCCGACGAGGCGGCCCTCACCGCGGTCATCGCGCTCATCGACGAGCGGGCGCACCGCCTCGGCGCCGACCGCGTCTTCGGACCGGTCTCTCCCCTGCCCAATGTCACCGGCGGTCTCGTCACCGCCGGCCACGACCATCCGGGGTTCTTCGACACCGCGTGGAACCCGGCGTTCTTCGCTCCCGCATTCCGGGCCGCGGGCTTCCGGGAGTGGGGGCCCGCCCAGACGTGGGAGGTTGCTGTCGGCGAGATCCCGCACGCGCGGGCGACCTCGACGCAGTGGGCCGCGCACGGGCTGAGGCGTCGGCCGGTGTCCCGGTGGGATCTGCGCAGCTTCGCCGGGCGGATGCTGCCGACGCTCAATGCGGCGTTCGCGGCTCTGCCGTACTACACCCCGATCTCCCCTGCCCAGCTGCGGTCGCAGATGGCGGGCATGGCCGCACTCATGGACCCGTCCCTCATCGTCGACGTCGTCGGCGAGACGGAGGACGACGACGCTCCCTCCCGCTGCTTCGCCCTCGTCCTCCCCGACCCCGCGCCCGTGCTGCGCCGGCATGGCGGACGCCTCGGTCCGGCGGCGATCGCCGACCTGCTGCGGCACCGAACCCGCCTCCGCGACGCCGTGCTCATCATCCAGGGCACCGATCCGCGCTTCCAGGGCACCGGCCTGCTCTCCCTCGTGATCGGCGACGTCTACTCGGCTCTCGCCGCCGGCGGCTACCGGCGTCTGCGAGTGACGTTCATCGCCGAGGACAACCCCGCCTCCGCGGCGGTCTTCGCCAAGGCCGGAGGCACGCCGCTGCACTCCCTGTGCTTCCTCGACCGGCGTGCACCGAGCGGCGCCGCGGAACCCGCCAACGGGCAGGCCGACCCTGCGTCAGCGACTGCAGAGCCCGTGACCGCGCCAGCCACTGCAGCGGCGGCGACCGCGGCAGCGACTCCCGCGCCTGCCGTCCTGGCCACCTCGGCGGCGCGCATCGACGCCGCGCTCCTCACCGACCTCATCGCGACGGCGGGACGCTCACCCTCGGCCCACAACACGCAGCCGTGGCTGCCGAGAGCCGCGAAGATCGCCGACGACGGATCATCGGCGGAACTCGTCCTCACCGTCGATCCCGCCCGCACCCTCCCGGCCGGCGATCCGCGGTCCGAGGATCTCCACCTCTCGATCGGGTGCTGGGTCGAGGCACTGTCGATCGCCGCCGCCGAGGCGGGACTCGCTGCCGCGATCACCGGCGTCGACGGGTGGGGACCGAGTCTCGACGTGCGACTGCGTGTCACCGTCAGCGACGACCCCCGCGGGCAGCGGAGCGCGGCAACCGGTGTCGACCGTGAGGCGCGGGACGGCGACCACCGAGACCGGCCGGCCTTCACCGCCGCCGATCTCCGTCACCGTCAGGTCGACCGCGGGCCCCTGTCCCGCGATGACAGCGCATTCGCCGAGGCGGTCGGCCACGCCGACGCGGCCCTGGCGCCAGCGGGGGCGCGCCTCGTCGAGATCCCCGACGACGAGTGGTCCGACCTGCTCACGCGCGCCGCCCGGCACTCCTTCGCCGATCCGGCCGTCTTCGCCGAAACCCTCGCCTGGCTGCGCCTCGATCCCGCCGACCCCGCCTACCGGCAGGACGGACTGAGCGCTGACTGCCTGAGGATCCCAGTCGCGGCCGCCCGGCTCGCCGGTGCCCTCAACCGCCCCCGCCTCCGGCCGTTCCTCGCCCGCGCCCTCGCCACCGCCCTTGCTCCGGCCGAATGGGTCGAGGGCCTCCGCGGCAGTCGCCGCGACCAGCGCCGGGAAGCGGGTCGTCCACCCGTCGGACACGAGAGGACAGGCTCGGCGCCGGACGACGATGCGGCGCCCGCCGAGGACTCGGCGCCCGGGCGACCCGATCCGGCCAGCAGACGCCCTGGCTCGGCGACCACCTCGGCGCGGACGGGAGCCCCGCACCACGTCGTCCTCGCGGTCACCGAGGACGGGGACGATGCGGCCCGCGAGATCGCGCTCGGTCGTGCCCTGCTGCGGACGTGGCTGCTCTTCGATCGGGCGGGACTGCGCGTCGATGTCCACTCGGAGATCAAGGACTGCCCGGCGACGCACGCGAGACTGCGCGACCGCCTCGGCGACGGACCGGCGACGCGACCGCTCGCCGCGTTCTCGGTCGGCCGCTCGACGACCCCGGTGCCGCGGTCGGCTCGCCGCTGACCGGGAAGGACGACGCGAGCAGGCGTATAGAGGCAGGAGTCGCGAAAATCCAGGACTCTGATGTTACTCACACGTTATTCACACCACACGTCCGAGGTGATGTAGAGTCTCCGATGCTGAGACAAGGAGGCACACCATCATGTCGGAGCCGACATTCCGGACCATCGCCATCGTCCTCTACTTCGCGGGCATGCTCGCGATCGGCTGGTTCGCGTACCGCAAGACCAAGGACAACCTCGACGACTACATGCTCGCCGGCCGCGGTCTGCGCCCGTCGGTCGCGGCCCTGAGCGCCGGTGCCTCCGACATGTCCGGGTGGCTGCTCATGGGCCTGCCCGGTGCCATCTACCTCGCCGGCCTCGTCGAGGCGTGGATCGCGATCGGCCTCACCGTCGGCGCCTGGGTGAACTGGAAGTTCGTCGCCCCGCGCCTGCGCGCCTTCACGGAGACCGCCGGTGATTCGATCACCATTCCGAGCTTCTTCGAACAGCGGCTGCAGGATCGGACCCACCTCCTGCGGATCGTCTGCGGCCTCATCATCCTCGTGTTCTTCACGTTCTACGTCTCCTCCGGCATGGTCGCGGCGGGCAAGTTCTTCGAATCGAGCTTCGGACTCAACTACCTCGCCGGCATGCTCATCGTCGCCGCGATCACAATGGTCTACACCCTCTTCGGCGGCTTCCTCGGTGCGACGCTCACCGACGTCGCCCAGGGGCTGCTGATGTTCGCGGCCCTCATCGCCGTGCCGATCGTCGCCGTCATCAACGCCGGCGGCCCCGCCGAGGTGATCGCCAATGTCCGCGCGATCGATCCGAGCCTGCTCAGCCTCTTCGGCTCCGGACCGTTCTGGGCAGGCGGCACCTACCTCGCCGTGATCTCCTCGCTGGCCTGGGGCCTCGGGTACTTCGGCCAGCCCCACATCATCGTCCGCTTCATGGCCCTGCGCACTCCCGCCGACGCCACGGTCGCCCGCCGGATCGGCGTGGGCTGGATGGCGATCTCCGCCGCCGGGGCCATCGCCACCGCGATCGTCGGCATCTCCTACTTCTCGCAGCATGCGGACCAGGCGCCGACGGACCCCGAAACGGTGTTCCTCGACCTCGCGCAGATCCTCTTCCACCCGTTCATCGCCGGTCTCGTGCTCGCCGCCGTCCTCGCGGCCATCATGTCGACGATCTCCTCGCAGCTCGTCGTCACCTCCTCGGCGCTCGTCGAGGACCTCTTCAAGATCGTCGCCGCGCGGGTCGGATCACGCCGCACCCTGCAGGACAAGACGTATGTCCTCCTCGGCCGCCTCGGCATCCTCGTCGTCGCCGTCATCGCCGTGCTGCTTGCGATCTCACCGTCGAACAGCATCCTCGACCTCGTCGCCTTCGCGTGGGCGGGATTCGGCGCCTCGTTCGGTCCGATCGTCCTGCTCACCCTGTTCTGGAAGAAGCTGACGAACTGGGGCGCGCTCTGCGGACTCATCGCCGGTGCTGTCGTCGCGTTCGTGTGGGGGCAGCTCAACACCCCGCTGACGGATGCGATCTACGAGATCATCCCGGGCTTCGCGATCAACCTCATCGTCGCCGTCGTCGTCAGCCTCGCCACGTACAAGCCGAATCCGGAGATCGAGCGCGAGTTCGACGAAGGCGTGGAGCTCTCGAAGGTGAAGTGAGCGCCCTCGCCCGCACTGCGTGAGCACAGCGGCCCGCCGGTCTCTCAGGACCGGTGGGGTGTGACACTTCTCGTAGACAGTCGTTACCAGGAAGGCACGACAGGGAATCATGTCTACGAATCGCAGGACGTTCACGCCGGAGTTCAAAGCCGACGCGGTCCAGTTG
>NZ_SCMW01000054.1:0-24847 GCF_005502845.1 Brevibacterium sp. 2SA
GATGCACGTAGCGGCTGCGCCTCACTCAGGCATCGCGTACGGGATCGGCAAGCCGATCCCCCTTATGCTTTGTTGTCGAGACGTGGAGGTAGGTGATGGATGGAGGGTGCGTTATTAAAATGTTATAATTGACGGATTTGGTAATCTATGTGAAGTAGATCTGAGGAGCAATGATGAAAATTGAGGACCGCAAAAGCTTGGTGAGTGTGGCAGAGATCGCGGAGATGATGGAGGTCTCTCCTGCCACGGTCCGTTCGTATGCCTGGCGTGATCCGCAGTTTCCGGAGGTCAAAGAGCGTGTAGGGCGATCGCCAATGCGGGATAAGGCCGAAGTGGAGGCGTATATCTCAGCTCGGCATGGGCGGGTCAACGGTGGCCGCCGTGGGAACTGGTGGCGAGAGAGTCCGAAATGACCGATGAGCTCGATCCTCCGTGGGTGGCTCTGGCCATTCTGAAGTACGGTGCCACTCCTCGTGGGGGAGTGAATACCGCGGTGATGGCTCGCCGGCTACGAGTCTCTCAGAGGACTGTGCAGCGTTGGCTCCACGATGGGATTCCGGCGAGGAGGGAGAGGAACCTGTGGCGGGGTTGGCACCCCCGCCGGGATCTCTTGTCGATGGAGCGTGAGAAGCTGCGCAATGCCCTCGGCGCGAAAGATGCGCTGAAGGTTGGGCGCCAGCGGGGAATCCTGCCGTCCTGGAGGGCGCAGGGGTTCCTCGAGGAGCATGTTGTGTGGATTCGGCAGATGGGTCCCCGACGCGATCGAATTCCGGTCCTGCGCATCCAGTCCTCTAGGCATGATGCTGATGCTGGGTTGCGGGTTCTCTCCTGGTTGGAGACCTACACGGTGGGGGCTACTGCTCTAGGTGAGGACGGAGGCCTTCCTGCTGAGTTTGTGAAGGAGACTGGCGTGCGTGCTTTGATTCGGGTTCCGACAGCGTTCGATGGCGAGATCATCAAATACAGCGCCCTGCATGCTGCCGGCGATTACCGGATTCGGGGGCGCAAAATCGGTGTGATGGGGTCCCGCCACAGTTTGATGTGGCTCGATGGTGGTCCGGAGATCTGTCTCGGCGATTACGTCCACCGATAGACATTCGGACTATCTGCTGTACTTGGCCCAGAGGAACAGCGCAACTGCTCCCGCGATGATGACGAAGGTCAGGGCCTCTACGCTCATTGGGATGCTGGCAGCCACTCTGGTGTAGGCGTCATTGGCGAGGCCACCTGCGGCGAGCACGGTTGGGATAGCGAAAGCGGCGAGTCCGACCCCCCAGTGGGTGTCCAGGACGATTGCTCGAAATGCGGCGAGGGCGCCGGCGATGAGATAGGGCGAGACGGCAGCTGCGCGCCACTGGAACTCGGCGTCCATGTGCCGGGGGATGTCCGCGGGCAAGAGGATGAAGGCGTAGAAGAGCAGGACGAGCGTGGTGAGGATGCCGAGGCCACCGAGGATGCGCATGACTGGGTGTTCATAGGTGCCGAACGTGAGGTCGAAGAGGACCTCACCGACTTTGTCGACATAGATGAAGATCGTGAGGCCGATAAGGGCGATCAGGCTGTAGATGATCCATTCTGTGAGGCTCCAGACCTCGAATTCGATGGCGGGGGTTTCGTTGATGTTGTTGAAGAACGTGATCATGGTGCCCTCCTCGGGTCAGATAGAGGTGAGAAGTCCGGTGATGATGGTCGCGCTTAGGAGGAAGGGGCCGAAGGCGAGCTCGGCCGATGCTGGCTGTCTCAGGCGCATGATTGCGGCGCAGATGGCTCCGCAGATGAATGCGCCTGCCAGGGCGGCCAAGAGTGTCTGGGCGCCGAGTGGGCCGATGACGAGGCCCATGACGGCTGAGAGCTTGATGTCTCCCAGGCCCATTCCTGCTTTTGTGAGGATGGAAAGGGTGTAGAAGGCCCCAGTGGTGATGGTTGCGGCAATGGCACCAGAGGCGAGCGGGGTCCAGTTGTTGGTGAACGCGCAGATCAGAGTCATGCCAATGGCCGCGATGATGCCCCAGATGAGAGTCAGAAGGTCTGGGAGTCGGTGTTCGCGCACGTCGACTGCGGCCATGGTGGGGCCGAGGAGGGCTATTGCGATGAAGCCTGGAGACGATGGTGAGGTCAGGTCCGTCAGGATGGCCGTTCCGCCGGCGAGAATCAGGCCGACGCCCGCGACGGCCAGGAGCATGCTCTTACGTGGGCCGGGTGGGGTGAAGATCCGATACCAATGCTGATGAGTCTCGGTCATGGTGGCCTAGGGACGGTCTGAGAGATTGATGTCGTAGATCTCTCCGAAGTCCCAGTCTTCGAGGTATCGGTCACCGTAGAGGTCGCGCAGCTGTTCCATGGCAGCGTCATCTCCGCCCTCAGCCCAGGCGTCGAGGAGCATGTTGGTGTCATCAGGGCTCAGTGGTCCCGGAAGGGTGACGTCCCGGTCACGGAAGTACTCGGTGCCGGCTTTCCGTGGGCCCTGCATCGCTCCGATCGACACGTACTTGCCGCGCTTGATCCCGGATTTCAGGCCGTTGACGATTGCACGGCGACCACGCTTGGTTGTCGCTGCCTGTCGAGATTTCTGGTTGATGGTCTTCAGGTGTTTCGACGATGGGCGGTTCGTCTCTTTGCCGGAGGTGGTGATCCACCGCTGCACGGTGCGCTGAGAGACTCCGAGTTTCTGTGCCGCGGTCTTGGTATCGACGCCTCCCCTGCGGTTGGTGCCGAACGCGGCCTGGAGCTTCTCGCGAATGTTGCCTGATCCTTCACCGGTGACGTCTCCGCCGCGGCCGGTGAAAGCGTTGAAGAACAGGCCTCTGCGCTTCTTGTCGCTCATTTCAGGCTCTCCATCCACTCAGCGTGGTCGATCAGTTCGTCCTTGCCTTCCCACTTCCCGCCGCCGAGGTGGGGCAGGTGATCGGCGAGGAGGCCGGACTTCTCACATGTGAGCTTCCCGAGTTTGAAATCGAGATCTTCGGGTCGTCCTGGCCATGCGGTGATCGGGTTCGGGTCGT
Organism: Brevibacterium sp. 2SA; assembly: GCF_005502845.1. Taxonomy (NCBI): domain Bacteria; kingdom Bacillati; phylum Actinomycetota; class Actinomycetes; order Micrococcales; family Brevibacteriaceae; genus Brevibacterium; species Brevibacterium sp. 2SA. The sequence goes on from NZ_SCMW01000054.1 coordinate 3,003, forward strand.
TGCTCGCGTACACGATCGTGTCCGTACCGACTGCTACCGGCCAGGCGCCTGAGTTCGAACCGATCGTGGTGATCTTGCGCAGGATGTTGGCCCGCGCCTTGGCTACGATCGAGAACCAGCGTTCCGGCGCAAACCCATCTTTCGTCGAGTGCTTGCGTGAGGCGAATGTGCCGAAAGTCGTGGTGTAGATGCGCTTGACCATGTCGGAGACGATGAGATCGGCGTGAGCGGGATCCTTGGCTGCGTTGCGGGCATCCCGGAGGATCTTGTACCAGGGCTCGAGGATACGCAGGTGCTCTTCCCAGACCCAGGCCTCATGGATCTGCGGGTCGACCCCGAGGTCTCGAGCGATCTCGAGCGTGGGAGTTGTGACCCAGAACGTTCCGTCCTCTGCGAGGTGCCGGGGTGGATTGAGCGGGTGCGGGATCCTCCAGTCGCCGGCATCGACTCCGGTGATCTTCCAGATACCGGGGATCTTCGGGTCGAAGGTGGGCGTTGTGGTGTGGCTGGGTTCTCCGTAGCCGAGTTCCAGCCCGGAGGTCACGGACAGGTAGGACCCGGACCGGTCGTAGGCGTGGACATAGGTCATGGTGGCTTCGTCCTCGGTGGGTGGCCTCGACCAGGAGAAGTCGACCTCGAGATTCGCCGTCTCGAGTGGTTCGGGTGGAGTATGCGGAGTGAAGAGCTCGAGGCGCTTGTTCTTCGCTCGTGTGGTCTTGAGCAGGTCGATACCGGTGACCGAGGCACCGTGGGAGAAAGGCCTGCGCAGTGCTCGGGCGATGCGCAAGAGCCGGTCGGCGAGCTCGCCGGGAGCGGGATCATCAGCGAGGAGCTCGAGCGTATGGTCGACCAGTGCGGTGACGACGACCATGACTCTCTGGGACCGGTCAGTGGCCGATGACGGCCACAGGCGAGTCCACCCGGTCATCGCATCAGCATCGCCTCCGAGTGACCAGTCGGGGGTGGAGAGGAAGCTGATGCCCTTGGTCGCGTCCTTGAAGGCTTGAGTCCGTCGAGCGGGACGCACATCGTCGATGGCATCGATGGGTATCCCAAGATTTAGGGCTACGGCATCAGTGAGCCAGATCTGGCCCTCGTAGTGGTGGTAGTCGTCATAGTCGAATCCAAGGCCGTGGTCGAGGGCCAGCTGAGCGACATCACCAATCGTGTTGATGTCGGTGACTTCGTAGTGGATGCCACCAGGCAGGTGCAGCCCATCGGTATGCAGGACTGCGGCTGGGATCCCGACCGCCGGCGCCGGCTTCTGCGCTGTCGGTGTCTGCTGTTTCGGAGCCTCGTTGGTCGTCCGTGGTGCCGGGGTGGGCTGGAGTGCCGCTGTGCGTGCGTCCAATGCCGTTTCTCGGCGCTGACGGGTCGAATCCACCCAGCAGGTCACGTGGAGCGGGAATCGGCCGTCGAAGCGCAGCATGGTGGGTTTCTGGCATCGCAGGCATGCTTCCTGGGTGCCGATGGTGGGAGCAACCCGGTGTCCCTCGGCATCGTCGAAGACCATCGAGGCGGCATCTTCAGGAGTTATGCCATCGACTTCTTCGGGGCTCGTGCCCATGGCGTCTGAGTTGTCGTCGATGGGAGCCGGAGGGGTGGGGTCGGCGAAGGTGAGGACCTCGGTGGGGGTTGGGCCACCGTCGAGGGGGAGCATTCCCTGAGGATCCTCGGTGCCAGGTTCGTCGCCGAGGATCCGGTCGAGGTCGAGGACGGCGAATCTGCGACGGGCGCCGAGGGCGGGGATGTTGCGCACGAGAGTGAAGCGCGGGGTTGTGCCTTTGCGCTCTTCGGCCTTGAGGTAGCCCTCGTTGTAGAGAGCTCGGCGGGCGGTGCGTTCGTCGACGGAGATCATTTCCGGGACGAGGCTGAGAGCAGCTTTGAGAATGACACCGAGCTGCCGTTCGGGCAGGAGAAGTTCGGAGGAGCCGTCTTGGCGAATCGCGACATAGCCGTGGTGGCGGCCGAGAGGCTCGGGAGCGGCTTGTTCTCCGTCGTATCCACCGCGGGTGGGTCGTCTCCAGCCGAGGCGGCGGTAGTGCTCTGAGGGGCATCCGCCTTCGATGGCTTCGACGTGCCCGTGGCCTCCTTCGAACCAGGTCACGAGGAGGGAGCGGATACGGGCGCCGGTGCGCATGGGGGCATCGGGGTCGACTGCGGCTTCGGAGGCCGTGGTGAGGGCGGAGAAGACGAGTTGCGCGGTCTGGTCGGCTTCCGTCTCGGTGATGGTGTTTGTCTCGGTGAGGAACTCCAGGAATGCCTCCCAGGCAGCGGCGAGTCTGCTGGTCGCTGCAGCGATGTCGTCGGAGACGTGGCGGGCCCGGAAATCGACCTCGAGGTGAGCGGCGCGTTCGGCGAACTCACGCTGTTTGGTGTGGAGGTCATTGGCCACGATCCACTGCACGAAGCTGCTCATGAGGAGGTTGCGGTCCTCGCGGGCTTCGGGGCGGTCGAGAACGATGATCTTGTCGAGTTCGGTGTCGTTGGCGTCGATCGGCACGCTGAAGGCACGCCGTTCGTCGCTGAAGTTGGCGGGAGGGATCTCGGAGGAGATGATCGCCGAGGTGTGTGGGGGCAGGGACGAGGAGATCTTCTGTCCGGTGCGGTCAGCACGGTCACGGGCGACAGCTCCAAAGATGGACCGGATGAAGCGGCCCATGGCCTTCTCTGCTGCGGCTTGGCCGTCAACGCTGGGAGTGACGTCATCGGCGAAGAGGCAGGTGTCTCGGGCGTGCATTGTCTTGAACCGTGCGACGGTGGCGGTGTCGCCGATGCCGGTGAGTGAGAGTGTCGGAGTCTTCCGGTCCCAGCTGGTGCCGAAGTGGTGCATGGCCAGGGTGGCTACACCGGTCTTGCGGGATCCGGGGAGACCGACGAGGACGAGAGAGTAGTCCATGGGGCCGAACACGGAGCCGAATACCTGGCCGAGGAGGGGCGCGGCGATCCGGTGAGGCAGACCGTTGAGCATGCCGCCGGCTCCGCCGCGGCCGAGAGCCTGGCGAAGAGCTGCACGGTCGGTGGTTGGTGTCATCAATGAGTAGCGGCCGAGGGAGGAATGGAGGTTCGTGGGGATCTCGACGGGCCCGTGGGCGGTGATGGCGCCGCCGGCGTGGACGAATCCGATGCCGTGGCCATCGATGTCATGCCAACCGGTTGACTGGTAGATCGATCGGTGGTCCCAGATCCCTGAGACAGCCTTGATCGCGTCCCAGACTTCAGCGCGGCCGTTCTTCGTCGACGAGTAGGTGACACCGGGCAGTGCAAGGCCTTCGAGCCACACTGATTCACGTGCGTCGTCGAGAGTGACCCTCTTGAGGTACTTCTCTCTGCTGAGTGGGTGCACGTATTCGAAGACGAAGTGGGTGACGGGTACATAGTCTTCGATCGTCGCGGAAGTCGGATCGGTCCCGAGTTCGGGATCGGCGGCGGCTCCGGCGATGACCTCGGCTGCGGGGGCTTCGACCGAGACCACGCGGACGTCGAGGTTGATGATGAGTTTCTTGGTCTTGTCGAAGTCACCATCCTGGTTGGGCTTGTAGGTGACCTTGTAGATTGCGCCGTCGTTGAGTTCGTAGCGAGGACCGCCTTCGGGGATGGCATCCAGCGCTGTGCGGTGGCGTTCGGTTCGAACTTCGCTGAGCTCGATAGGTGCGACGAATTCGTCTGCAGGTGGCTCATCACCGGTGATGGGATCAGTGTCGGCAGGGACGGGGAGTCCAGCGAGCTCGTGAGCGGTCCGAGTAGCGACTTTGGCTGCGGCGAGGTCCTCATCGACAGCGGCAAGGGTCTCGGCGACTCCGTCGAGGCGCTTGGCCATTTTCTGCAGGGTTGCGTAGTCGTCGGTGGCCTGCTCGAACTTGCGGCCGGTATCGGCTGCCCACCAGGAGACCGCCTTCGTGTGCTCGTCGGCCTTCTTCGGGTCGGCCTCGGCTGCGGCTGTCCGCGCCTGAGCTTCATCGAGTGAGGTCTGGATCTTGGCGCAGAGCTCGTGGAATTCGGCTGCGTGCCACATCAGTTCGAGCGTTGGGAGGGAGACCGGGATGAAGTCATCGACGCCGAAACCGGCGTCGATGTGGTCGGTGAAGTCTGCCTTGGCTGAGTCGACCTTGGGCAGGAGCAGAGTGACGGAGGCACCTCGGGAAAGGAGCTGCTGGTGCAGGACCACGCCGCGCTTGTATCCGGCGAGATCCCTGTCGATCACGATGCGGACCTCGGCGTCGAGGAAGATCGGCAGCAGGGTTTCGGGGAACGATCCTGCGCCCTGTGTGTTGGTGGTCGCGACTAGGCCGATCGTTTCGGCGGTTTCGACGTCTTTCTCGCCCTCGAGGCACCAAACGGGGGTCTGGGCGTCAATGGCCTCAAGGATCTGAGGGTGGCGGTAGAGGACGGGCTGGAAATCGAGTGGCTTCGTCGTCGCCCACTCCGTGCCGGCCCAGAATTCCTGCTTGAAAGACTTGTGGCGGGCGCCGGAATCATCGTGAGCTTCGAGGCGATGGACGCGCTGGGTTTCGGTGCCCTCGGCGTTGAAGTACCGGTAGGTGTGCGTCTGTTCCCAGGTCAGTGTTGAGGGATCGATCTTCTCGGGCGCGGTGAGGCGCCGTGGGGGGCGTCCGGACTTCTTCCGTCCGGTGCCGGCACGGCGCTGTCGAGGGCTCCGGCTGGAGCGGGGCCCTGCCTTCTTGGGCAGTGGTTCGTCGAAGAGATCGGCCTGAGTGAGGCCCAGAGCGCTCGTGAGGTCGTCGATCGGGGTGTCCGGTGCGGACATGAGGTGGAGGAGAGTCGCACCGTTCTTCCATGTGACGTGAAGACTTGGCGTGCGTTCGTCGAAGAGGGGGTTGAAAGCCATGAAGTCGCGGGATCCGCGGCCTTTGCTTGGCTGGAGGCCCATGTCGGTCAGGGCGTCCCATACGCGATCAATCGAGGCAAATGCCTGTGATTGAGGGTGTGGTGCCCCTTCATTGGGCGAAACTGTCATGGTAAAATTCCTAGTGACTTCCTGATATAGCTTGTCGGCTTGTTAGGTTCCTAGTCCGGATGGAGTTCCCGCTCCATCCGGACATTTTTTTGTGCTACTTGTCTCTGATCTCCCTGGCTCGTTCCGCGAAGGTTCTGCGTACGTCCGGATCCTTCAGATACGCGTCGACAAATGCGCGCGTGAGATGCCCTATGGTTACGCCGTCTTGGGCGGCGGCCACTTTGAATGCTTGGTACTGATCTGACTCGATGTCCGCGTTGAGGCGTTTGGAGGATGCTGGCATCGCCTGAGTTTTCTCCTGGAGTAAGAGCATCTGGCTGCCTCCCTCTCATTGCAGAATCTATACGTGTACACACTTGAGTATATGAGTAAATGAGTGAAAGGCAAGAGGTAGACACGCCCTGCAACCGAGGCTGGAGATCCCGTACTTCGAAGCTGTGCCCGGGTAAAATGGGTACAACAAAGGCGCTCGTGTTGATGTGAGAACTCAGCGCGGAGCGTGCATAAGAAGTAATTTCGAGGATTCCCCTGTATGCGGCCAGGCATGCGGGGGTTTCTTGTGTCTGGAGGTCAGACTGCCACGGGCAGCACCTCCTTCTGCTGCTCATCGAGGTAGGCAGGCACGGATAGATTGTGCGCTTGGGCCATGATGAGCGCGAGGTAGTCAGATAGCTCGAGATTCTGGCGTCGAGCTTCGTCGCAGTATCGCTTGAAGTGCTCGGTAGGGAAGCGCGCCGTGGTAGCGGTGCGGTCGCCTTTTGATCGTCTAGCCATGGTCCCCATTCAAACTGAATCTGATTCAGATTGATGGTTCCTGTTGCGCGTGTCGTCAAGTTTCTCGTCCTCCTCGCTGTCCTTTGCCATGTAAGCGAGCGGATTGAACGGATCTGACAGGATCCCGAAATTTTTCTCGAGGCCTCAGGGAGGCTGCGTCTGCGAAAAGTAGGCGTCCTGTCTCATCCTTCAGCTAGATGTGTTCTAAGGCTGTGGTTGTGGTGATTGTGGTGACGGGCGATCATCGTTGCAGGTCAAGTGGCATAAGTGGCCACATTTTGGAGTGGTGAGCGGGGGTGTCTCTCGACTGCCTCTGAGTGGGTATATTCCCAGGTCAAGGCATGTATTTGGGTGATCACCACTCGAAGTGGTGAGCGAGTGGTGATTTTGTGGTGATTCAAGCGAAATCACCACAAAATGTCGAAAAGTAGGCGTTTCGGCCAGGACACTTTTAGATACTGTTTGATGTAGATAGATATGCACAAAGTTTTTCGAGTCATTTAGCTACTCTTCTACTTTCTGAGAGAAGTATGTTGCAGTTTGATGACATGTCGAGGAGTGCCGTGGGTGGTGGTATGTCCCTACGCTGTACATATGAGCGGCAGCCGGCGGTTTCTTTTCGATGAGTGGGAGCGTGAAGCCGAATCCTGGTATCAGGGTCATGGCATTGCGAGGACCCGCGTTGCCGAGAAGATGGAGCCGGCTGGTTGGGCGGCATTGTGGGCAGGGTGCGATATCGCTGCGGGGCATCCTCAGCTGGACGATCTGAGGTCAGTAGCTGCAGGTCATCGTGGCAGTAGCGATTGGATCGATGTGGGCTTCGCGCTGGCTGGCCATGAGCTCGCATGCTTCAAAGGGGTACTTCCCCAGTCGGAGATCCCTCTTGTCATCGACCTCTCGGTTGCAGAGATCCGGAAGGCGCTGCAGGCGGCGCGGTCTGGTCATGCTGAGCCGAAGCGTGGCGTTGTGGAGTGGGCGCTCGATCCGGATTCGTTGCCGGATAATCCGTACCTGCGATTGCTTGAGGTGGTGTCGCTCTTGAGCCAGTGGGAGAAGGCCCACAAGCTGCTGCGGGCGACCATGGACTCCTGGCTGACGCGAATGGCGTGGAGGCAGGGAGTGCCGCTGACGAGTTTGGCAGACGCCACGGGGCGCCCAGCGGCATGGGTCCGCCATAAAGTTGGGGGCACTCCCCCGCCGCAGCCAGTGGTCGCTCTCGATTGGTGGCGAGGCGAGAAGCAGCGTCGAGCGCGCTCAGGATGAGCCGCGGATCTCCCCGGTCAGTGCAAAGTTGCGCCAATTGCTCCAGACTTTCGAGAAGGGCACTGACGGCCTGAAGGGTGTCGATGCTGATTTCGCGCTACAGAGTTCGTTTGTGCTCTAGGTGTGGTGATTAGGGTGGCGGATCTGTCCTGTGACTGGAGGCGAGTTCAGATACTCGGCGTGGGGACATACCGAGAGGTGGAGGCATTCGTCGACGTGACGATTGCAATATCGGCACAGCAAGCCGCGCACATTCCCTGTGGAATGGTCGTGATCGATGATCGATCCAACTTCGTTATGGCAGATTGAGCATGCCAGCCCCTGGAGCGCGATGAGATCAGCATAGATCTTCGCGAGCTTCGCGGATCTGTGATGGATCAGAGGATCGGCAGGCGGCCAAGTCGGGAGCTCTGGTCGGCAGCGAAGATTCTCCGGGACTAGCTCAGAGGGAAAGTCTAAGTGTCTCGGCCGAGGAACACGGAGAGGTGAATCGGCATGGTGATCTACGCAGATGAACGCCTTCGTTCTCGGATCGAATAGGTGATACCGGCCGTCGCACCCTTCTCTGGCTTTGATCTCGGTAGGCGTCCGATCGCGATCACGAGGAGGAATCGGACAGGGATGCAGACTGATGCGAGCAATGGCCTGGTCGAATTCGCAGCCGTGGAACTCACACCGGTTTGAGTACCCGCGGAGCCCATGGTGCTTGACCCAGGACCGCCGAGCGGATGGCAAGTCGGAAAGGGTGAGGATAGGTACATAGGAACGCCCGGTGAAGCGGCGGGGATTCGCCCTGCTCACGATCTTTCGCGCCGTGCCCGGGGCGATTCCGTAGGTGGAACCAACCGCTCGGGCGGAGAGCTGATGCTTCTCGGTCATCCAAGCGATTGCGGCATCTGTGACCTCGTCGGATCTGAATGGTCGTGGCATGGAGGGCATCCCAACAGAGTCGGCCGTCGTTGGCAGGAGTTCAGAGCTAGTTGAACCACGGCAATTGCAACAGCTGATCGCCGAGTGCGCCGATCTGACTGCCGGCGAAGCTCGTGACTTGAGTGGCGATCGCGGAAATGAGGGCGTTGACGATCGTGGTCCTCTTCTTCGCGTGGACACTGTCCTCGAGTTCCTGGTGCAGTTCGAGAACCTCGGCGCGTGTTGCGTCATCGAGGTCCTCGTTGAGGATGAGCTGCTTCATCTTGGCAACAATGTCGAGGGCCTCGGCGAGATCCGGGTTGTTCGACTGTTCAACGCTCATTGTGTTGTGCTCACCTTGCTGAATGCCCCCGACTGGTCCCGTGATGTGGTTGGTGTAAGTCGGAGCATTGACCGTGTGCGTGGCGGTCTGGTGTGTGGGTAGATCGCTGGGTGCGTACCTGCGATCGAGGCAGCGGTTGCCGGCGGCGGTCAGCTCAGGGCGAATCGTTCCGGGGCCCCAGGCTCCTGTGCCCTTGATGAAGCCCTCGTCGCGGAGGACCTTGTCGGCCTTGGCGAAGTCGTCTCTGGTGAGGGGCTCAGTGAAATCGTTGGCTGCGGGGGAGTCAGCGACATCGAGGCTTGAGCCTTGGTCTTCGTGTTCACGGACCCATTCGAGTAGCCTCATTTGAGCCGCGTCCGTGCGGTACTTCCGCACCATTGTTCTTCCGATGTGGGCATGGTCGTCTTTGATCTGCATCGACACACCTCCGAGTGTGCGGGCAACAACGACGTAGTCGGCCTTCTCCAGTTCGCTTGTGACCGAGCTGAGGAGGTCTGGTGGACAGACGTCTTCAGGGATCGAATCGTTGCGTGGGTTGTTCAGTGCCAGCCAGATCGCGGTCCGAAAGGCATCGTGCGTCAGCGTCATCAGGTTCCCCAGTCTCCCGGATCATGTGTAGTGGACTTATGGTCTCACGCACCACTGACATTGAACAACTATCGCACAATGTGAAATGAATGTTACTTTTGGATCATGATTACGATTCTTGAAGGCATGCGCCAGCAGCAGGGGTGGACTCAGGAGGACCTGGCCACCCGATCCGGTATTTCCCGCGGCACAATCGTCAGGATCGAGAACTTCCGCTCTCCGTCCTCGGTGACCGCTTCGAAGATCGCTCACGCTTTCGCCGTTGACCTGGGGCTCGAGGAAGATTCGGAGGAGCATCTGGCGAGGACATTACACCTGCGAGATACCGACTCGGATCCGACGATCTCAGTCGCTCAGACGACAGTTGGGCGACTTCTGGCTTGGTTGCCAGGCATCGGTGATAACGAAGATGCCGAATGGCCGGACTTGGGACAGGAGGAGAAGGCATTCTGGGATCATTTGGCTGCCCTCTTCAGCGTGAGTGGGAGCTACCTGCTGGGGAAGTGGAGGTGGTTGAGCGCTGCGTGCCTGGATGACCGGTGGAATATGCACCCAAATGAAATGCGGTACATCCTCCTGTTCGTCCGGCCCGATGACCCGAGTTTCGTTGAGATCCTGACGCGAGTGGTTCCTCAACCTACCGACATGGCTCTGCCGGCCTGTCGGAAGTGGGCCACGGAAATCTACGATGCGGCCTGGACTGTGTATGCAGCTTCAGAGACAGAGTTCCCCTACTGACGAGTCCTGATCGGATGTGGCTGTCAGGAACTCTGTGGGATGGAAGGAGGGGAACTCATCGCCGAGCGCAGCTTGGAGAGGGCGAGTCAGTGGTGTGTAGTTGCTCGCTGTGATGAAGCGGCGGGCGTCGACGGCGGCGATGGCGTCGGCGCTGAGGTGCCAGACCGTTGACCAGAGATCCTGCCATTCTGGGTTCGATGAGATGAGCTCGGGTCCGACCCACTGTCCGCGGGCTTTCAGGGCCTCTCCGGCGGCCACCGCTGGCTCAACTCCGGCGCGAAATGCTGCTTCCCAGGTGTCGTCCCACGGCGATTGCTCACGCCGGTCATATGCGGAGTTCCAGGCTTGAGTGCCCGTCGCAAAGCGGAGCTTCGCTCGGAAGTCGTCGTTGTTGAAGCTGGCGATCGTGCGCGCTTCGGAGAGAGTGAGCTGTGAGAGCCGCTCAAGGAGGTGTGTGGCCTCGGGTGTTTCTGGTGTCCCAGCCATGGTGCGCGTCCTTCGGTGGGGTGATTGTGCTGCTTGGAGCTCACAGGATACGGCGTGGCTCTGACATGCTGTCCGGTGTCCTATTGCGGTGGGGCTGTGGTGCGGGTTGACATTCGGGTGTGCAAGATTTCGAGGATCTTTGCGCGGTCTTCCGAGCAGAGATGTTTGGTTGCAGAGGCTTGTTCGATGTCGGCCAGAGTGGTCGACGTAATCCGTTGTTGGGCGACCTCATCGGCCAGTCTGATCAGCTCAGGAAGACTCTTCATGTATTCGATCTTCCCAGAATCCTTGCGGTGATGTAGGTCGTCATTGCTGCCCGCTGCGAGTGGTTGAGCTTGCTCATGTGGTTGGCGATGGTTCTGAGGGCCTCGTCGAATTCGTCGGGGATCCCTTCGAGATCTTTCTGCAAGCGCTTCGCTGTGACGAACTGCTGATAGTCCGCTCGATCGCGTATTCTCCATCCGGCGAGCTCGTCGACGTCTGTCCATGAATCGACAAGTCGCGGGCCGTTGGGTGATCCGATGTAGATCGCGGAAGGGGCATCGGCGGGGTGGGTGATTTCGAGAACACTTCCGATCGGGCAGGAGAGATAAGCCTTGTGCGCGCCGGCTGTGCGCTCGTGGTCCTCGAGAGATCTGTACCAGTGCGCGATCTTGGTGCCGTTGTAGAGTCGTCGACCGATATAGACGACGCGCTCAGTGGTGATGTTGGGTTCCGTGGGGCTCATTCTGCATCCGCCTTCGTCCGGTCGATGAGTTTGGGCCTGGTGACCACGGTCTGCCGAGTGCCGTGGTAATCTTCATGGCTCTTGACAGTGGCCGTGATGGTGACGGTGTCCCCCTGGTCGACGTCGAAGGCCCAGGCTGCTTTCGTGACGGTCTTCAGAACCGTGGTCCCTGCTTCGATGATGAAGAGCATTGACGTGCTCTCGTGGTAGCCGAAGGACGAATCGACGGCACGTGCGCGGGTGATGGTTCCTGTGATCGTGAGCTTGTCCCCCACCGTGCCGGCGTAGGCGGATTCGGCCTTCTTCTTCACCTCTGCTGCCTGACGGACCTGATCGCCGATCATTCTTTCGTAGGCGACGACTGCGGAGACGACGATGCCGAAATGCCGGGATCCGACGCAGACCCCGCGAAGAGCTGTTGTGAGGTTGATGGTGTAGTCGCTGGTGGTTTCGAGGCCGGAGAGCAGTGCAGGGATGATTTCCTTGGCCTTGGTTGTGGCGGCAGGCATCTCCGGGGAGAGATCATCCCGGACCTTCTTCGCGACCTTCGTCGTTCCGAACAAGTAGTCGTTGACGGCCATGGCGGTGGTGTAGCCGCCATGTGAGCCGGGTTTCCACCCGTAGGCGCGAGAGGCTGCCCACGCGACCGCGACGATGGTCTCCGGGGCGTATTCCAGGGGTGAGTGGGGAAAGCTGCCGAGGAAGTCTGTGACGTCGTCGATCACGGAATCGAGGTCGATGAAGACGGGGCGTCCCTGGTGGCCGGTGAAATCGCGTAAGCAGGTCTTGCCGACCTGTTTGACCTCCCCGGTCTCGACGTTGCGAACAAGGAAGGTGTAGATCCGGTTGGTGCGGATCGCTTTGCAGTGGTCACAGTAGCCGGCGGTGAGAGTGCTGCGATCCACGGCCGCGGCGTCGACTCCGGGAGCTGTCCGGAGGATGAAGTCTTCGCCGTCAGTGGTGTCGATCGTGTCGATGGCGGCGAGGAACTCCCACCCGCCATAACGCGGAGCTTCTCCAGAGATCAGTGTGTCGATGACGATGTAGGTCCGAGTCTCTCCTCCAGGGCCGGTCTCGGAGACTGTGCGCTCGGTTCCCGTGACCTCGATGCGGCCGGTGAAGCCGCGGCGGACGGCCCGGGCATTGATCTTCTCTGTCCGGGCGATCGTTGCGGCGAAGCTGGTGGGGTCGAGGACCCAGGTGGTTTCAGGCATCAGTGCTCCTCACGAGCAGTCGAGTTCGGGCCGATCCTTGTAGAGGATCTGAACGGCGCCAGCGAACGGGATTCCGAAATCAGCCAGCGGACCGAACGCAGCGTCTTCATCGTCGGAGCCTGCGATGTAGGTGACATATCCGCCGTAGTAGTAGTTCCCGTCGTCGTCATACATGCGGAAGCGCACCCGGTGTGAACCGGACTTCTGGACGATTTCGAGAAGGTGATCGTCGGCGTTTGAAGGACCGAGGCGGCCCTTGCTCCGGCCGTCTTCGATGCGGTCTTCAGTGATCACCCAGGCGTATGTTGCGGCGGTAGCGTCGATGCTTCCGTCGATCGTGGGGATCCAGGTCTGCTTGACCATTCCGAGCGGGGTGGTGGGTGTCATCACTGCTCCTTAATCTATGTGACATAGACAAATATAACCAATGATATATAGCTGCGCAAGCGGGAGGGACATACCATCCTGCGCGGCTAGGCGGAGGCCTCTTGATTGATATAGGCCACCAGCCCGCGCGGGTCTGACATGACTCCCGCGAATCCTCCGTCCCTCGCGTGGTGGTCACAGGGGAATGCTCTACAGTATTAGAACTGAAGTTCTATTGATGGTGGTGTGTGATGACCTTGACCGTGCTTCCCCTCAGAGCGCGCACTCCCCTGCAGCTCGTCTACCCTCTCGAGGCGATTCGAGCAGGATTCCCTTCTCCGGCGCAGGACTACGCGGACTCTTCGATCGACCTCAACGAGGTGCTCATCGCCGACAAGACGTCGACCTTCATCGTGAGAGTGGCTGGTGATTCGATGGAGGGCGCCGGCATTTTCGACGGTGACGAGATCCTCGTCGACCGGTCACTGGAACCGAGGTCCGGCGATGTCGTCGTGGCCGTCGTGGATGGGGAGCTCACACTCAAACGGTTGATCATCGATGCCCGCGGTGCCCACCTCGAGGCAGAGAACGCTGCCTATCCCCCGATCTATGTGTCCGAGCTCTCGGAGCTCTCAGTGTGGGGCGTGGTCACCTACGGGATCCGCCATGTCCGATGATCGAACGCAGCAGATTGCCCTTGTCGACTGCAACAGCTTCTACGCTTCGGCGGAGCGAGTCTTCGACCCCACGCTCGAGGGCAGGCCTGTCGTGGTGCTGTCGAACAACGACGGATGTGCAGTCGCGATGTCGGCTGAGGCGAAGCGGCTCGGGATCCCGATGGGCGAGCCATGGTTCAAGCTCGAGCCTGATGCGGCCCGACTCGGTCTCGTGGCGAGATCATCGAACTACGAGCTCTATGGGGATCTCTCCTCACGAGTGATGGAGTTGCTTGGCCGGTTCTCGGCATGGCAGGAGGTCTATTCCATCGACGAAGCATTCCTCGGTCTCACCGGCACCCTCGGTGAGTTGGGCGACACCGGTCGATCGATGAAGGCTGCTGTGGCCAGGAATGTCGGCCTTCCGGTCTGTGTGGGAATCGCGCCCACCAAAACCCTGGCGAAGATGGCCAACAAGTGGGCGAAGAAGGTGCCCAGCTTCGGCGGTGTGTGCGTGTGGGAGCAGGTGCCGGCAGATGACCGCCAGGCGCTCATGCGGCGGCTTCCGGTCACGGAGATCTGGGGTGTTGCTGGCCGACTCGGCGCCCGTCTCGCGGGACTTGGCATCTACACGGTCGCTGACCTTGCCGCGTCGGACCCGGCAATCATGCGCCGGCGCTTCTCTGTTGTCCTCGAGCGCACGATCAGGGAACTCAACGGTGTCCCGTGCATCGCATTTGAGACGCCGAAAGAGGGCAAGGACCAGCTGATCTTCTCGAGGTCGTTTTCGAAGAAGATCACCGAGGTGAATGAGATCCGCCAGGTCCTCTCGATCTACGCGCAACAGGCTGCCGCGCGGCTGGCGCGTCATCGGCAACAGGCCAAGCAGCTGCTTGCGTTCGCGGGGACATCCCATTTCGTCGCCGCAGCCGATCGCCACCACCCGAGCGTATCCGTTCCACTCCCCGTGCCGACTGCGGATCCCGTCGACCTCACCAAAGCTGCGTTGAGGATCCTCCCCGAGATCCGCCCCGGAGCCCGCTACGCCCGGGCCGGAGTCATCGTCACTGACCTCTCCCCCGCTGGGGTGCAGCCAACGTTGCCGGGGTTCACCTCGGAGATGGAGGATAGGAAGATCGCAACCATCATCGACGAGGTGACGACCAAGCTCGGCCGTGACAATCTCGGCCTTGGATTCGGCGGGCTGAAGTCAGGCGTGGACTGGCAGATGGCCCGAACCATGCTCTCGCCGAGGTGCACGACTCATTGGGGTGAGCTCGCTACCGTCAGGGCCTGATCCGAGGGGCCGGCGCTGGAGATGTCAGAGCAGCGTGATAGATCTGAGGGCATGTCGACTCTTGGCCCCTATCAGGACCCCGCTGTGCGTGAGTGGTTCGATTCTCTGCCCAACCCGGACTACTGGGAGAACTGCCGGCGGATGGGGGAAGAGAGCCTGGCGCGGGCGAGAGCAGAGCATGCGGCGCAACGCGGAGACTAGCGCGCACAGCATGTCGACTGAAAGCTGTCCGTGACTGTTGGCCGTAGCCATGGGAGACTGCGAGCATGTGCGGACGATACACGCTGGATGTGAGTCTGAGCATTATTCACCTAATGCAACAGTCTAGCTTTCACCTGTCGACGCTCCCTCTCAGAGGGCAATGTCACATAGGGTTGAAGGGGCTGATGCAAGGAGAGGTGACAAATCCCGTGCAGGACGTGGTCGAACCCTTCGGCTAGTGCATGGGCACGAACATCCTTTGAGTTTGCGAGCAGACCGGTCCAATTTAAATCACGATTCATTCCGGTGCACTCGAGTGAAGCTGCCAATTCCGATATTCCTCCTGCCTCCTTGCTGGGAGATTCAGCATTTGAGATCTCAACGTCCTGAATTCCTTGTTCCGGCACACTTACCGGACGTCGCTGTCTGCATGAGCACTCCAGTCAGAGGGCAGGGCAACGACGTTGGTCTGCTGGACTGCACAGATCCACCACTTGCCGGCGCACTCGATCAGCGTCCACGTGCCCGAGTTACACCGCACATCACCTTCACCCGCAGTCGTCTCCTGAAGCGTGTGCACAATTGCAATCGTTGGGGCGAGGAAGCCAACGCTCTCCACCTTCAAGGCAACGTGAAGACCGTGCGCGTGCCCTTCCAAGCGTTCTTTGTGATAGCTATGGATCGCGTCCCAACCAGTCATTCTTTGACCTGCGGCAGTGACTTGGACGGCGTCTCGACTGAAATGGGCATCGAAGATGTCGGCGTCTTGCTGATGGAATCCGTCTTCAAGCCGTTTAAATACTGAAGTGATTTCGCTTCTGGCTCGTTTGTCTGAATTGTCGATCAGTCCAGTTGGGCGCACCCTGACTCCTCCGAGATGACGTGTGTCTGCACCTTGTGAAATTCTACGCCTGCGAAGGAGACAGGCACGGTGTCATCAGGGCCCTCGTGCCCTATCCGAAGACGGCTGCTTGTCTCGACGAACCTCGGGTAGACACTGTTCTGTCATTCGTCGGCTCGGCAAAGGCGAGATAGGACGGAAGCTCGCCGAAATAGGTGAGGTACAGTTCGTGCATTGCTCTGGTGCAGGCGATGTAGAGCATGCTTTTGTCGACGTCGGACGTGTACCTGTCAGCGGACACGCCAGGCACAATCACCGTATCGAACTCGAGACCTTTGGCCACGTGAGCCGAAGTGATGACCACTCCGCTTGCGAACTCCTCGCTGTCATAGTCGAGTAAGGTCATGTCAGCACCTGCCTCTCTCAACGCATCATGCAATTCCCTGGCTTGTTCGATTGTTCGGCACACAATGCCCAGCGACTGCTGTGGCCCTGCTGAATGAGAATCGATCAGATTCGTGATCACGGCCACCTCGTCGAGTGTGTCCTCGGTGCGAATGACCTCCGGGGGTCGGCCGTGCCGATCGACCGATTCGAGGCGATCATTGTGTGAGATGCCCTGTGCGAAGGAAATGATCTCAGACGTCGAGCGATAGCTGCGATACATCTCCAAACAGTTGGCCTCGGGGAAGATCTCGCGGATCGTCGACAGGCTCGAGGAGCTGAATGGGTTCACCTTCTGATCAGCATCGCCAAGAATCGTCATGCGACAGGGGAAAAGCGCTTTGACTACGGCGTATTGAGCCGGCGTGTAGTCCTGCATCTCATCGACGAGTAAGTGGCGGATATTCTGATAGGTTTCAAACTCAGTCGTCCTCAGCCGCGTGAGAATAAGCGGAAAGACATCAGCGTATTCGAGTCGATTGCGCCCGGCCATGACAAACAGCCCCTTCTCTTCGCGTGAGGCCAGGAACGCCTTATACATCGACAACGGGTCCTTATAGGGGAACAGTCCGAGAACCTGCTTCCTGACTTCCCGTTCGTCAGCGGTCTTCCACCCGCGACGATCCTTCTTAAAACGCTGTCCCAGAGTGGTCACGGCAATCTTCGCCGCGCGTTCGAGACAAGCGAAGACGGGCAGGAAACTGCATCGTTCGAAGATTTCGGCCATCTCCGCAGCCGAAATCTCCTCCCCACGATGGCTGACCGCACTCGGGGCGAGTGTGGTGGCGATTTCGGTGTGAATCCAGGTTTCGAGATCATCGACGAAATCAGCTCCGGCTTTGTGCCGCATCCGATCGGAAGCCGCGTCGTGAGGATGCTCGAGAACGTGAGAGACCTGCTCATTGAAAGTCTGGAAGCCCAGTTTGGGAGGCAGATATTTCTCTGCCAGGGTCCCGAAATCGATTTCAGCGATCTGTTCCTCACCGAGTTCCGGCAGCACTCCGGAGATGTAGTCGGTGAAGACCTTGTTGGGCGAGAGGATCATGACATTTGACGAGTTGAGGCTCTCTTTGAACCGGTAGAGCAAGAAGGCGACTCGGTGAAGAGCGATCGATGTCTTGCCGGACCCAGCCACGCCTTGCAGGATGAGCACTTCAGCGGCCTCGTTGCGAATGATCGCGTTCTGCTCACGTTGAATGGTCGCGACAATGTTTTGCATTTTGTCATCGGCGGAGCGGCTGAGTTCTCGCTGGAGTATCTCATCGTCGATGTTGAGAGCCGACTCGATGACATATTCCATCTGCCCCTGGGCGATCTTGTATTGCCGTTTGCCAGTGATTTCACCATCAATCTGGCCAGCAGGGGCAGTGAAAGATGCTGGGCCCGACTCGTAGTCATAGAACAGGCTCGATACAGGCGCCCGCCAGTCGTGTACGAGGATGTCCTTGGTACCAGGGCGATAGAAATTGTGGACGCCGATGTAGATCTCCTCAGCAGGAAATTCATCGGAGGCATCCGCCGAGTAACCTGTGCGCTCAGGCTTGTCGCGGGTGAAATCGACACGACCGAAATAAGGAGAATCCTGAAGTTTCTCGATCCTCTTGCGCGTCTTTACCGTGTACTCTCCCAGGCCGACGGCCGTTGAGACCAGTGTGCGGATATTTGCCTTCTCCGCGGCGTCCATATCGCGTTGGTTATTCCAGATGAGTTCCTTCTGCGACTGGATCGTGGCATCACTCGTCGCGATCTGATCGGCGACTCGGACGAGTTCGGTGTCGATGAGGGCAAGAGTCGCCGCCAGCTTCTGTCGCTCCTCAGTTTCCATCTGGGATTCTGTCATGAGTGCTCCGTTCCACAGGGGTATCCACCTATAACTCTACATTTACGTAACTGTAGAGTTGAAGTCGGGCCACCCGGAGGTAACGCGCTCTGGAGTGTGGGGGGTTCTACACGCTTCCAAGTTCGGCGATGAATTCGTCGGCCTTGGCCAGTTGCACCACGAGACGCTCCCGCCGCTGTGCGGCGTCCTGCCGGAAGGCCTCCAGTGCTTCCTCGGCACCAGCGCCGGCTCCAGAGGCGCGCGAATCGATGACCGATAGCAACTCCGACATCTGCTCGAGAGAATAGCCGAGGGGCTTCATGTTCTTAATGAGAACGAGACGCCCGAGGTCGGCGGGAGAATAAAGCCTGAATCCTCCGTCGGTTCGCCCAGAAGGAGCGACCAGGCCGATCTCGTCGTAATGTCGTATCGTCCGCAGTGACAGGCCAGCGCGGTCTGCCACCTCTCCGATGTGCATTACATGGTCATCGGTCACACTACCCACCCACACTTTCGTAATCTCCTGGCGGCGCACACCTTGCCCCGAGTTCATGATTTCGCACCTGTCGATACAGTCTACGAGCATTAGGTCGCGAGACGACCACATTGTCGACTCAACACTCACGTAAGGGTAGAGTTAAGGCCATAGGCAACCGCGCTGCTCACCGACCGCCCTGGCACTGATGAGGGCAACGGCAGCGGTTGACTCCGTATCGCTTTCGCCGTCTACCGGGCGGTGTCTTTGCCGGGACAGCCTGGACCTGTCCCACGACTTAGGAGGTTTTCACTATGGATCCGGTCACTCGTCTCGAACTGGTACGCGCCATATCGTCTGCATTTGGATCGACCTCGGTCTCCTCAACTCAGTTGATTGAGGCCGCCCGCACAGCCCACGCCCGGAAGGAGGTACTCGAGACACTGTCGCAGGTCGATCCGGATGCCTCTTTCCGCACCGTCCGTGACCTCTGGACGGTCTTTCCTGAGATGCCTGTCGACGTCTGACATCACACGCTCATCACACACGTGAAATCTCTACAGAAAGTAGGCCGATTTGCCTGTCAATCCTCGTATCAACGAAACAACTGTCCAAGTACTGTCATCACTGTATGAACACTCACGCAGCTTCGCCTCCGATCATGGGCGTGAAATCGAGGCGATCAACAACAGCAATAGCGTCGAGGTCGCCGAGTTCCTGACCCGCGTCCTCGCCGAAGACGCAGCACGTGCGATCAGATGCCAACACTTGCTCGAGCAGGTCTTCTCCGGCGAAGACGACTTCCTCTCCGGGCTGGCGGAATCAAGCACTCAAGAGACGCAGACACCAACCGTGTCAGGGGACGCCGACGCTAGTCTTTTGCGGCCATGAACGGTTTGCACATTAGATCGGGGTGGGCTCGGCTCACCGATTGCAGGCGCCACTGGTCGCTGAACACCGCGATCAGCTCACCGTCTGCCCGCTCGAGGACCTCCACACCGCGTTCGGCGTTAAGAGTGCCCGCCGATCGCTCATCCGTACGACGCGCCAGCGAATAGTTCAGCATCTCCAAGCGGATCGGAGCACCCAGCTCGCCGCGCAGTCGGTGGTCTGCGACCTCGAATTGCATGGGACCGACAGCGGCGAGGACGGGAGCCTGGTCTCCACGCAGATCTGAGCGAAGCACCTGAACGACACCTTCTGCCTCCAGTTGGGCGATCCCGCGACGAAACTGTTTATAGCGACTGTTGTCCAAAGCCCGGGCCACAGCGAAGTGCTCCGGTGAGAAGGTAGGCATCGGCGGGAACTCAACAGGCGTATGCGTGTAGAGGGTATCGCCAATCGTCAATGCTGAGGCGTTGACGAGACCGACGACATCGCCAGGGAACGCCATATCGACGACGTCGCGAGACTGACCGAACGTCTGCTGAGCATATTTGGTCGCGAATCCGCGGCCCGTGCGGGCAATGGTCACGTTCATGCCGCGTCGGAAGATTCCTGAGCAGATGCGCATATAGGCTAGGCGGTCACGGTGTGCTGAATCCATGCCCGATTGAAGCTTGAAGACGAAGGCACTAAACGGTTCTTCGAGAGCACGAGTCTCGCCGTTGGCGGTGTTTCGAGCTTCAGGTGCTGGGGCGAGGTCAACGAGGATGTCGAGGAGGCGTCGTACCCCGAAATTGCGAACCGCGGCGGCAAAGATCACTGGTGTGGACAGGCCAGCAAGAAAGGTCTCCTGATCGTGATCGTCGCCCGATGCGCTGAGCAGGTCCGCCCCTTCGAGGGCCGTCGTCCAATCCTGGCCGACCCGTGCAGCGGCCTCGTCTGGTGCGAAATGCTCCTCCGGTGCAATCTGTGCACCTCCAGCGGTGGCTGTGAGCTCAACATATTCGCCGGTTTCTCGGTCAAGGAACCCGTGGAAGTCTCCCGATATCCCCACCGGCCAGGTCAAAGGGGTCGGTTCGAGGCCGGTCTTCTCAGTGATTTCGTCCATGAGCTCAAGGGGATCCAGACCTGGGCGATCCCATTTGTTGATGACTGTGATGATGGGAATGCCGCGATGTCTGCACACCTCGAAGAGCTTCATCGTCTGAGTCTCGATGCCCTTGGCTGCATCGATGAGCATGATGGCAGCATCGACTGCTGCCAAGACGCGGTAGGTGTCTTCGGAGAAGTCGGCGTGGCCTGGGGTATCAAGCAGGTTGAGGACGGTATCGCGATACATCAGTTGAAGCGATGCCGAGGTGATGGAGATACCTCGATCTTGTTCCATGTCCATCCAGTCGGAGACGGTGCTTTTGCGACTGGCCTTGCCATGTATGTGACCGGCCTCGCTGATGGCATGAGCGTGGAGGGCAAGTGCCTCAGTGAGGGTCGACTTGCCAGCATCCGGATGACTGATGACGGCAAAGGTGCGGCGGCGAGCCCCCTGCCTGACCGCCTCGACAGCGTCGTCGTGGGTGTGTCCGTTCGTGTGGTTCGTTGTCATCTCGCCTCTCCATCAGTTCCTCGTCATTGACGTTCAGGAGGCTGGTCTAGGCGAAGATGACGACAGCAGTCACCAAAGGGGCCCGCCGATAGGCTCGCACAAGATGGCGTTTGATCGTGGTGGAGATCAAAGCCTCCAGACCGTTCGTGTCGTCAATTTCAGACGTCGCCGGCTTCGCCAAGGCCGAGTCGACCTTCTTTGCCGCTGAGTTGAAGATTGTCTCGTCGTGGATGAATCCGCGAGAGATGAACTCCAGTGGTTCGGCCAAGGTATTGGTATCGGCGTCAACGATCGCGACGACGGTGACCACTCCACCCTCTTGGAGTAGTCGGCGCTCTCCCAGGGTCTTTTCGGTGACTTTGCCAACGGTGTCGCCATCGACATAGACCAATCCAGCCTCGACCTTGCCAGAGATCCGAGCAGCACCGTCAACGAGGTCGACCGTGTAGCCGTCAGCTGCGATGAGGACGTTGTCAGGCGTGATTCCTGTTCGGATCGCCAGATCGGCATTGGCTCGTAAGTGTTTGGATTCTCCGTGCACGGGCATCACGGAGGTCGGTTTGATGAGGTTATAGCAATAGATCAACTCGCCCGCAGAGGCGTGCCCAGAGACGTGGACTTTGGCATTGCCTTTATGCACGACACGCACCCCAAGGTCCGTGAGTTTGTTGATGATGCCGTAGATCGCATTCTCGTTGCCGGGGATCAGGGAGCTGGCCATAAGGACAACGTCGTCGGCATTAAGGCGAATCTGGTGAGTGTCGCTGGCCATGCGCGCCAGGGCCGCCAACGGTTCGCCTTGCGACCCGGTGCACACGATCGTGACCTTCTCATCAGGCATAGTGTGCAGCTTCTTGAAGTCAACGATGAGTCCACGCGGAATCGTGAGATATCCCAGATCCCGGGCGATACCCATGTTCTTGACCATGGATCGACCGACGAAAGCGACCTTGCGTCCATGGGCGTGCGCGGCGTCGAGGACCTGCTGGATGCGATGAACATGACTGGCAAAGCTGGAGACAATGATGCGTTTCGGTGCCGTGGCGAAAACATGATCGATGGCTGGAGTGAGTTCACGCTCGGAGGTGGTGAACCCGGGGACTTCAGCATTGGTCGAGTCTGCCAGGTGGGGTGTGACACTTCTCGTAGACAGTCGTTACCAGGAAGGCACGACAGGGAATCATGTCTACGAATCGCAGGACGTTCACGCCGGAGTTCAAAGCCGACGCGGTCCAGTT
>NZ_SCMW01000055.1:0-23432 GCF_005502845.1 Brevibacterium sp. 2SA
GCCGACGCCCTCGGACCCGGGTGGCCGCTGCCACGACGTCGGCTGGGGATGGCACTGCCACTGAGCGTGATCCTCGTCTCCTGACACCGGTGCGCCCGTCCCCCGACTTCGGGTTGAACCTGTGCTCGGAGTAGTCTGAAGGTCGATACTTCACGCCTCTGACGAAGATTGCGAGTGGAAATGCCCTCAACGCAGGAAAAGGTCGACGTTGTCCTCATCGGCAGCGGCATCATGAGCGCCACCCTCGGCGCGATGCTGACCGAACTCCAGCCCGAATGGGACATCCGGGTCTACGAGAAGCTCGACTATGTCGCGAAGGAGAGCTCCGACCCCTGGAACAACGCCGGCACCGGCCACGCCGCTCTCTGCGAGCTCAACTACACCCCTGAGGACGCGAACGGCCACATCGACCTGACGAAGGCCGCGCAGATCAACGAGCAGTTCCACCACTCACGCCAGTACTGGTCGCACCTCGTCGACAACGGCGTCCTCCCCGAACCGAAGAACTTCATCAACCAGGTCCCGCACATCAGCTACGGACGTGGCGAGAAGGGACGCGACTACATCAAGAACCGTCGTGAGCAGATGGTGCGCAACCCGCTGTTCGCCGAGATGGAGTTCACCGACGACCCGGCCACGCAGGCCGAATGGCTGCCGCTGATGTTCGAGGGCCGCGGCCCCGGGCAGGTCAACGGCATCTCCCGCACGCAGATCGGCACCGACGTCGACTTCGGGTCGCTCTCCCGCCAGCTGCTGCGCTACATGGCCGACAAGGGCGCGACGATCCGCACGAGCCACCAGGTCACCGACCTCGACCGCTCCTCCGACGGCTGGACCGTCACCGTGCGCGACCTGCTCTCACGCGAGACGCACAAGATCGGGGCGAAGTTCGTCTTCATCGGCGCCGGCGGCGGCGCCCTGCCGCTGCTCCAGAAGTCCGGCATCCCCGAGGGCCGCGGCTACGGCGGCTTCCCCGTCTCCGGCATCTTCCTCCGCACCGCCAACCCCGACCTCGTCGCCCGCCACCAGGCGAAGGTCTACGGTCAGGCGTCCTTCGGCGCCCCGGCGATGTCGGTGCCCCACCTCGACACCCGCGTCGTCGACGGCAACGAGTACCTGCTCTTCGGCCCCTACGCCGGGTTCTCCCCGAAGTTCCTCAAGCAGGGCCGCTTCACCGACCTGCCGTTCTCCGTGCGCGGCAACAACCTCGGCACGATGCTCGGCGTCGCGAAGGACAACACCGACCTCGTCACCTATCTCCTCTCGGAGCTCGCGGCCTCGAAGAAGGCCCGCTTCGAGTCGATGAACGAGTTCATCCCCTCCGTCGACCCCTCCGACTGGGAATTCATCCAGGCCGGTCAGCGCGTCCAGGTGATGAAGAACGTCCCGGGCAAGGGCGGCGTCCTCGGCTTCGGCACGGAACTCGTGTCCTCGGCCGACGGCTCGATCGCCGCCCTCCTCGGCGCCTCTCCCGGAGCCTCGACGGCCGTGGCGATCATGCTCGGCCTGCTCAAGACGTGCTTCCCGCGTCAGTACGACGGCTGGGAGCCGGCACTCAAGGACATGGTGCCCTCGCTCGGCCGTGACCTCGCCGACGACGAGACCCTGCTCACCGAGCTCTCCGAATACACCGCCCGCACCCTCCAGCTCATCTGAGGCGCTCCAGTTCGACGGAGCCCCTGCCGCCCTGCCGCTCATCCGAGCCGCAGGGCGGCAGTCGTCCCTGAGTCCCGGAGTCCTAGAGCTCGACCTGCCGGTTGACGTCCTTGTAGAGCAGGTAGCGGAAGCGCCCGGGACCACCGGCATAGCAGGCCTGGGGGCAGAACGCGCGCATCGAGATGAAGTCGCCCTCCTGGACCTCGACCCAGTCGCCGTTGAGGCGGTAGACGGCCTTGCCCTCGAGGACGTAGAGCCCGTGCTCCATCTCGTGCGTCTCCGCGAACGGGATGACCGCCCCGGGTTCGAACGTCACGATGTTGACGTGCATGTCGTAGGCGAGGTTCGCCGGATCGAGCGGCCGCGTCGTCCGCCACCGGTTGTCGGTGCCCGGCATCGCTGCGGGCTCGACGTCGGCCTCGTTGCCGAAGGCCGCCTCCGGGGTCAGCCCCGCAACCGGCTGGTAGCGCTTGCGCACCCAGTGGAAGCGGGCCGCCTCGGTGCCGGTCGAGCGCGCACTCCACGCCGACCCGGCCGGCAGGTACGCGAACCCGCCGGGGGTGAGGACATGTGCGGTGCCCTCGTGGGTGACGGTGAGCTCGCCGGCCATGAGGAAGAGGAAGCCCTCGACCCCTTGCTGCGGCTCCGGTGCCTCCGACCCGCCGCCGGGCGCGACCTCGAGGATCGTCTGCGAGAACGTCACCGCGCCCCCGGCCACCGGCTTCGAGAGCACCCATGACCGCGTGTCCGTCCACTCCGGCAGCGCCGAGGTGACGATGTCGCGCAGGACGCCGCGCGGGATGACGGTGTAGGCCTCGGTGACGATCGCCCGGTCGGTGAGCAGATCGGTCTGCGGTGGGTGTCCCCCGGTCGGGGCCCAGTAGGTGGTCATGCGTGCGTCTCCTTCGTCGTCGTGGACAGCGGCTCACCGGTCAGCGTTCCCGTCCGGGCGAGCAGCTCGAGGTCGCCGGCCGACAGGTCGGTGCGCTCGGCGATGTCGTCGGGGGTGTGGGCGCCGCAGGTGAGGCCGCGGCTGAGGTAGCGGGCGAGCGCTTTCGCCGTCGCGGGTTCGTCGAGGACCGCCGAATCCGTCGCGTGGACGTAGTTGCGCAGGCGGGCGGCGGCGAGCTCGAGGCCCTCCCGGTAGAACCGGAAGGTCGCGAGGAACCGGGTCGGCAGCTGGTGCGGGTGCATGTCCCAGCCCTGGTAGATGCCGCGGCGCAGGTGGCGGCGGACGAGGCGGGCGTGGAGGCTCCACGCCTGGTGCATCGCCTCGGGGTCGCCGACCGGGAGGATGTTCGTCGACCCGTCGGAGAGGTGAACCCCGGTCCCGGCGACGGCGAGGAGCATCTGGTTCTTCGCGAAGTCCGCGACCGGGTGCTCCATCGACTGATAGGCCGCGGCGATGCCGAGCGAGGCCGAGTAGTCGTACGTCCCGTAGTGGAGGGAGGTGATCCGGCCCTGCCCGACGTCGAGCGCCCGGGTCAGCGGCACGGTGCCGTCGGCGCCGAGGACGATCTGCGGGGTCTCGACCTGGACCTCGAAGGTGATCGATCCGGCGGGCAGGCCGTGCTCCTCCTCGAGGCTGCGCACCGCGAGCACCATGGCGCTGACCTGGTCGACGGTGCTCACCTTCGGCAGGGTGAGCACGAGCCCGGTCGGCAGCGCTCCCCCGTTCGCGGCGAGCACCTCGGTGACGAAGAGGTCGAGTGTGCGCAGTCCGCGCGCCCGCGTCGCGGCCTCGAGCGACTTGAACCGGATGCCGACGAAGGCCGGCGCCCCGGTCTCGGCGCGACCGGCCACCGCGGTGCGCGCGGCCGCGATGACGGCCGCGTCCTCGGCGGCGTCGCCCTGGTCGCCGAACCCGTCCTCGAAGTCGATGCGCAGATCCTCGATCGGCTCGGTCGCAAGCTTCGTCGTCACCGCCTCGGCGAGCTGCTCGGCCTCTCTGGCGACCTGGTGGAGGCTCGGCGGGGTCGCCCCGAAGCTCTCCCCCATCTCCTTGCGGGAGGCGACGATGACGCGTTCGGCCAGTTGGACCATGCCGCCGCCGGCCTCGACGGCCGCCAGCGCCTGTTCACCCCACTCCCGCGGCAGTGTCGGGGTGACCTGGTGACCTGGGACGTAGACCGTGTGGATGGGTTGGCGGACGTCCCGATCGCCCGGATAACGCGTGCTCAGCACCTCGTCGGTGTCCGTGAGGAGAGCATCGATGTCATCGAGCGTGGATTGCTTCACTGTTCCTCTTTCCCTGTCTGTCGGCGTGAGTCCGGCCACGATGCCGGGATCACCCCATTGTCGCTCATGTCTGATCTCAGCACCCTCCGACTCACTTCGACACCGAGGCGACCGCCTCGGCGACCCTGTTCGCGACCTCCGGGTCGAAGACGGAGGGGATGACGTAGCCGGGGTGGAGGTCCTCGGGCGCGATGCACGAGGCGATCGCGTCGGCGGCGGCGACCATGATGTTCTCGTCGACATCGGTGGCCTCGGCGTCGAGGAGGCCGCGGAAGATGCCGGGGAACGCGAGGACGTTGTTGATCTGGTTCGGGTAGTCGCTGCGCCCGGTGGCGACGACCGCGGCGTGCTTGAGCGCCTCGGCGGGGTCGACCTCCGGGTCGGGGTTGGCCATCGCGAAGACGAGCGCGCCCTCGTTCATCGCCGCGATGTCGGCGCCGTCGAGGATGTTCGGGGCGGAGACGCCGATGAAGACGTCCGCGCCGACGACCGCCTCCTTGAGTGTTCCGGTGAACCCCTCGGGGTTCGTGTTCTCCTGCAGCCACCGCTTGTGCTCGGTGTCGACCGTCGAGTTCGGGCCGATCGCCCCGTCGCGTCCGCATGCGATGATCGTCCGGGCGCCGGCGACCTGGAGGAGACGGATGATGGCGTGGCCGGCGGCACCGACGCCGGAGACGACGATGCGGACGTCGCCGATGTCCTTGCCGACGACGGTGAGCGCGTTCTTCAGCGCCGCGAGCGTGACGATGCCCGTGCCGTGCTGGTCGTCGTGGAAGACGGGGATGTCGAGTTCCTCGCGCAGGCGCCGCTCGATCTCGAAGCAGCGGGGCGCGGAGATGTCCTCGAGGTTGATCCCGCCGTAGGCCGGGGCGATCGCCTTGCAGATCGCGATGATCTCCTCGGTGTCCTTCGTATCGAGCGCGACCGGCCACGCGTCGACTCCGGCGAACTGCTTGAAGAGCACGGCCTTGCCCTCCATGACCGGCATCGCGGCCTCGGGGCCGATGTCGCCGAGCCCGAGCACCGCCGTGCCGTCGGTGACGACGGCGACGGTGTTGCGCTTGATCGTCAGGCGCCGGGCGTCGTCCTTGTTCTCAGCGATCGCCTTGCACACGCGGGCGACCCCCGGGGTGTAGGCGCGGGAGAGGTCGTCGCGGTTGCGCAGCGGGACCTTCGGGGTCGATTCGAGCTTCCCGCCGAGGTGGAGGAGGAAGGTGCGGTCGGAGACCTTCCTGACGTCGACGCCGGGCAGGGATCCGAGTTCGCTCGCGACCTCCTCGGCGTGGGGGACGTCGCGGGTGTCGGCGCTGACGTCGATGACGACGGTGTCGGGGGTGGATTCGACGACGTCGAGCGCGGTGATGCCCGCTCCCGTCTTCGCCGCGGCCGCGACGAGATCGGACGTCGACGACTGGCCGACGGCGGTGGCCACACGCAGGGTGATGGAGTATCCGGGGCTGGGAACAGCCATGACTGTCATCCTCTCTGATGGAATCATTTCCGTATTATGGATGTTAGCTTCTGTATTGCGGAATATCTAGCGGGCGACGGCGCCGAACGGAAACTTTCTTCCATTCGACGCTAGACTGTGCGGAAGTGTCGCCCACTTCGAGGAAGAGGACAACGGATGACCACGAACGACGCCGAGACCCCTGCGGTCCGCCAGACCAAGGGCGGAGTCCAATCCGTCGAACGCGCATTCGGCCTCCTCGAGTGCATCGCGAACTCCGCCGGGTCGGCGACGCTCAGCCACATCGCCGCCGACGTCAACCTGCCGCTGCCGACGATCCACCGTCTCCTCGGCACGCTCGTCAGCCTCGGCATCGTCCGGCAGCTGCCCAACCGCGGGTACGCGCTCGGCCCCGGCCTCGTCCGCCTCGGCAACCTCGCCGGCGCGCAGCTCGGCGCGATCGCCCGCCCCCACCTGCGCACCCTCGTCGCCGAACTCGGGGAGTCGGCGAACGTCGCGACCCTCGACGGCGACATGGTCGTCTACGTCGATCAGGTCGCCTCGGACCGGCAGATGCGTATGTTCACCGAGGTGGGCCGGCGCACGCACATGCACGACACGGGAGTCGGCAAGGCGATCCTCGCGCAGCTCGACCCCGCGCAGGTCCGCAGCATCGTCGCGACCGCCGGGATGCCGACGCCGACCGAGCACAGCATCGGCACCCTGGGGGAGCTCGAGGCCGAGCTCGAGCGGATCCGGCAGCGCGGGTACTCGATCGACGAGCAGGAGCAGGAGCTCGGCGTCCGCTGCTTCGCGATGTCGGTGCCCGGTGCCCCCTCTCCGCTCGCGATCTCCGTGTCCGGCCCGATCAGCCGCGTCGACGACGACTTCGCCGCCCGCGCGATCCCGCTCCTGCGCTCGGTCGCCGAGCAGATCAGCGCGGACATGCAGCCCGGGGCCTGAGCCTCAGGAGTCCCCGCCGGCGGTGCCCGAGGTGCCCGCCGTGACCTCGCCGAGGCGGTACGTCGCCGCGGCCTCGACCGGTGCCCTCTCGTCGACCTCACCGCGGTCGGCGAGGAGCTGCAGGGTGCGCACGACCATCGAGTGCGCATCGATCCTGAAGTGCCTGCGCGCCGCGGCCCGGGTGTCGGAGAAGCCGAAGCCGTCGGCACCGAGCGTCGCGAAGTCCTGGGTGAGGAACGGCCGGAGGAGATCGGGCTGGGTCGAATCGAAGTCGCTCGTCGCGATGATCGGCCCCGGCTCTGCCCCGAGGCGCCGGCGCACATACGGCACGCGCGGCTCCGCCTCGACGTCGAGGAGACGCTGCGCCTCGCAGTCGAGCGCCTCTCGGCGCAGCTGCGCCCACGACGTCACCGACCACACGGCCGCGTCGACGCCCCAGTCGGCGGCGAGCAGCTCGCGGGCCTCGAGCGCCCACGGCACGGCCACGCCCGAGGCGAGCAGCTGAGCCTGCGGCCGCTGGGTACCGGCGTCGGACGGCGCACCGGCCCCCGCCTCGGCGATGCGGTGGAGGCCTGCGAGGATCCCATCGACGTCGACGTCCTCGGGCTCGGCCGGCTGGAGCATCGGCTCGTTGTAGACGGTGAGGTAGTACATGACGTTGCGCTCATCGTCGCCGAGGTCGTGCTCGCCGTACATCCGGTGGAGGCCGTCGCGGACGATGTGGGCGATCTCGTAGCCGTACGCGGGATCGTAGATCCGCAGCGCCGGATTCGTCGCCGCGAGCACCGGCGAGTGCCCGTCGGCGTGCTGGAGCCCCTCCCCGGTCAGGGTCGTCCGCCCTGCGGTCGCGCCGATGATGAACCCGCGGGTCATCTGGTCCGCCGCCGCCCAGAACGCGTCGCCGGTGCGCTGGAAGCCGAACATCGAGTAGAAGACGTAGATCGGGATCATCGGCTGCCCGTGCGTCGAATACGCGGTGCCCGCCGCGGTGAACCCGGCCGCCGCCCCCGCCTCGTTGATGCCGACGTGGAGGAGCTGCCCGGTCGGGGCCTCCTTGTAGGAGAGGAAGAGCTCCCGGTCGACGGCGAGGTAGTTCTGGCCGTTGGGGTTGTAGATCTTCGCCGTCGGGAAGAACGCGTCGATGCCGAAGGTGCGGGCCTCATCGGGGATGATCGGCACGATCCGCTCGCCGACGCCCTTCTCGCGCATGAGGTCCTTGAGCAGGCGGACGAAGGCCATCGTCGTCGCCGCCTGCTGGTGGCCCGAGCCCTTCGCTGCCTGCGCGAACGCCTTGTCGCTGACCGCGGGCAGGGAGATCTGCGAGCGGGAGCGCCGCCGTTCGGGGACGAAGCCGCCGAGGCTCCGCCGCTTCTCGAGAAGGTACTCGATCGCCTCGTCGCCCGCGCCCGGATGATAGTAGGGCACGGCGTAGGGATCGTCGTCGATGACTTTGTCGCTGATCGGGATGTCCATCCGGTCGCGGAAGACCTTGATGTCGGCGGCGGTGAACTTCTTCATCTGGTGCGTGGCGTTGCGCGACTCGAAGCTCGTGCCCAGCCCGTAGCCCTTGACCGTCTGGACGAGGATGACCGTCGGCCTGCCGGTCACCGCGACCGCCCGATCGTAGGCGGCGTAGACCTTCTGGTAGTCGTGGCCGCCGCGCTTGAGGTTCCAGATGTCGTCGTCGCTCAGGTGCTCGACGAGGCTCTTCGTCACCGGTGAGCGGCCGAAGAAGTTGTCGCGGATGAACCCGCCGGACTCGGCCTTGAACGTCTGGTAGTCCCCGTCGAGGGTCTCGTTCATGATGCGCACGAGCTCTCCCGTGCGGTCGGCGGCGAGCAGCTCGTCCCATTCCCGGCCCCAGAGGACCTTGATGACGTCCCAGCCGGCCCCGGTGAAGGTCGCCTCGAGCTCCTGGACGATCTTGCCGTTGCCGCGCACCGGCCCGTCGAGGCGCTGGAGGTTGCAGTTGACGACGAAGGTGAGGTTGTCGAGGCCCTCGTTCGCCGCGAGCTGGAGGGCCCCGCGCGATTCGGGCTCGTCCATCTCCCCGTCGCCGAGGAACGCCCACACCCGCTGGTCGCTCGTGTCGGCGATGCCCCGGTGGTGGAGGTAGCGGTTCATCTGCGCCTGGTAGATCGCGTTGATCGGGCCGAGGCCCATCGACACGGTCGGGAACTGCCAGAACTCGGGCATGAGCCGCGGATGCGGATACGAGCTCAGGCCGTGCGGGGCCCGCGAGGCCTCCTGGCGGAAGCCGTCGAGCTGGGCCTCGGTGAGCCTGCCCTCGAGGAACGCCCGGGAGTACATCCCCGGGGAGGCGTGGCCCTGGAAGAAGACCTGGTCGCCGCCGCCGGGATGGTCCTGGCCGCGGAAGAAGTTGTTGAGCCCGATCTCGTAGAGGGTCGCGGCCCCGGCGTATGTCGAGATGTGGCCGCCGACGGAGACGTCGGGGCGCTGCGCGCGGTGGACGAGCATCGCGGCGTTCCAGCGCAGCCACTTCCGGTAGCGGCGCTCGAGCCGCTCGTCACCGGGGTAGGTCGGCTCCTGGTCGGCGGGAATCGTGTTGACGTAGTCGGTCGTCGTGACCTTGGGTGCGGCTACGGAGTTCGTCGCCGCGCGGCGGCGCAGCGCGTCCATGATCTCTCCCGCCCGCGCGGTGCCGCGGGCGGCGACGAGTCCCTCCCAGGACTCGAGCCATTCGTCGACCTCCTCGTCGGCGGGACTCGTGGACAGGGCGGCATCAGGGCGTGATGACAGTGCGGTCATAGGGGTTTGCCTCTCAGTGGCCCACCGCGGTCAGGGGCGGGTCCGAAGGGTGCGGCACCGAGGCGGGACGGCGCAGGAACGGCCGTCCCGCCTCGGTGGTGATTGGAACGGGTCAGCAGAACCCGGCGATGTTCGTCCAGGCGCTCGTCGACTCCTCCACCCCGTCACGGGTGAAGGTCGCCTCGATGAGGCCGTAGGGACGGTCGGCGACGATGAAGACCTCGTTGGGGTTCTCGAGGCCGAAGCGCTCGATGTCGTAGAGGAAGTGGTGCTTGTTCGGGCACGAGAAGCGGATCTCGTCGATCTCCGGGACCTCGCTGATGACCTTCTCGCCCATCATGTAGAGGGTCTGCTGGAGGGCCTTCGAGTAGTGGTCGGTGAACGCCTCGAGGATGATGCCCTTGACCTTCTCATACGTCTGGTCGAAGTCGAGGTCCGTGGTGTTGTAGATCCACCGGGTGGCGATGTCGGTCGCGAGGATCCGGTCCTCGGTCTCCGGCAGGGACGTGTATTTGTCCTTCGGGTAGCCGACGAAGCCCGACTCCGTCGTCTTGAGCACCGTGAGGTCGCGGAAGCCGGAGATCAGCGTGTCCGTCTCACCGTCGCGGGTGAGCACGACCGTGCGGATCTCCGGGGCCGCCCGGTAGAACGAGTGGTCGTGGTCGTTGATGCGGTCCCAGCCGAACTCCTCGGCCTCCCAGCGTCCGCCGCTCACCCAGTCGAAGCTGCCGGTGAAGTGGTCGGCGAGCCCGAGGAGGAACTGCTCGGGCGAGGACACGCCGAGCTCCTTGGCCTTCGCGAAGATCGTGTTCTTCTGGGTGTCGGTGGCGACGACGTGTGCGTTGTCGCCCTCGGTGTGCGCGGTCTCGAAGTCGCCCCACAGCTGGGAGGTGACATTGAGGTCGCGGATCTCATGGCGGTCCGAATCGCGGTAGACCCGCATGAGACGGTTCTCCGCCTTGCCGTACTGGTTCGTCGTCAGTTTCACAGTGCTCATTGCGTACTCCTCGTAGTGCCGCCGCGCACGCGCGGCAGCCCGGATATCTCACGAGGCCGGCGGTTGTCTCCCGGTCGGCTTCGGCGGTTTGTTGAGGATGGAGATCCTGCAGGGGGCCTGCTTCCCCTGATGACGATGTGCGGGCCTCAGCTGCCCCGATACGTGCTGTAGGCGAAGGGGCTGAGCAGAAGCGGGATGTGGTAGTGGGTCTCACCCGGGGCGACGGTGAAGTCGATCGTCACCTGCGGGTGGAAGTGGTCCTGGCCACGGGCGGTGAAGTACTCGCCGGTGCCGAAGACGATCCGGTACGTGCCGGGCTCGAGCGTCTCGGGGCCGAGCTGGGAGACCCGCCCGCCGGTATCCGTGCGCGCCTGCGCGAGCGTCTCCTCACCGCTGAGCAGCGTCACGGCGAGGTCGGCGGCGGGGGTGCCGGCGGTCGAGTCGAGGGCATGGGCGGAGATGAAGCTCACGAGAGGATTCCTTCCAGGCGGATGACGGCGATCTCGATGAGCTGAGCGCCCACCTCGGCGATCTCCTCGTCATCGGAATTGGCCATCCGGCGGTCGAGTTCGGAGAGGATCTCCGCAGGCGTGCGGCCTGCGGCGCGGATGAGGAAGACCCGGTCGAAGCGCTCCTCGTACGCGGCGTTGCCGGCGCGCAGACGCTCTTCGACGTCGGTCTCGAGCGCACCCAGGCCCGCCTGCTCACGGGAGGAATGGGCCGCCTCGGCGGAATCGCCTTCCGCTTTCTCCCCGATCCTGGGATGATGGGTCAGCGCGGCTTCGATCTCCTGCGGCTGCAGGGGTGAGGCGGCGGTGCGGGCGAATTCGGCGGCCGTCGCGACCGACTCGAAGGGGCGACCGGCGACGACGGTGTCGATCCAGCGGTCGACGTCGAGGCACGGGCGCAGCACGTCGCGGGCCTCGCCCGCCGGCAGCCGATCGAATTCGATCAGGTCCACATCGACCTCGTTTCGCATCTCGGAAGTTCTCTTCCATTCGTTTCCACGAGTGTGGCCTGCGTCTCGCCGGGATGTCAAATCCGTTTTCCGCCTCCAGTGGTCGATTTCGGAAAATTTCTTCCGTATCATGGATATTGACGGCGCCGACTTCGGTGCCGGCGACAGTGGTGTCGAGAGAATCGGTGAGGTTGAATGTGGCTATGACTCCGACGATCGTCTGCGCCCCCGATTCCTTCAAGGGCTCCGCCGGCGCACCCGCGGCCGCGGCGGCGCTCGCGCGCGGGGCCCGGCAGGCCTTCCCGGCCGCGACGATCACCGAGCTGCCCTTCGCCGACGGCGGCGAGGGCACCCTCGAGGCCCTCCTCGCGGTGTGGGGCACGCCGGCGCGCACCGTCGACGTCGTCGACGCCCTCGGCCGTCCGGCGACCGCCCGCTACGGACTCTCCGCCGATGGCAGGACAGCGGTCATCGAAGCCGCCCAGGCCAACGGCCTCCCCCAGGTCTCCGACGTCCCCCTCGACCCCGAACGCGCCGGGACGTACGGCGTCGGCCTCATCGCCGCCCAGGTCCTTAACGACGGCGTCGACGAGATCCTCCTGTGCATCGGCGGTTCGGCGAGCACCGACGGCGGGGCCGGGATCGTCGCGGCCCTCGGCGCCGCCCTCACCGACTCCGCCGGGGAGCCGATCGCCCCCGGCGGCGGCGGACTCTCCGCCCTCGCCGCCGTCGACGCCTCCGGTCTCGACCCGCGCGCCCGCACCGTGACCTGGCGCATCGCCGTCGACGTCGACAATCCGCTCACCGGCCCGCGCGGGGCAGCGGCCGTCTTCGGCCCGCAGAAGGGCGCCGATGCCGTGACCGTGACGCGCCTCGATGACAACCTCGCCCATTTCGCCGAGGTGCTCGGCAGCGAGCATGCCGCGACCCCCGGGTTCGGGGCCGCCGGCGGGATCCCGCTGGCGCTCACCGCCCTCCTCGGCGCCGAGGTCGTCCCGGGCTCGCGCATGGTCGCCGAGGCCGTCGGGCTCACCGCGGCCCTCGCCGGCGCCGACCTCGTCCTCACCGGCGAGGGGTCGTTCGACTCCCAGTCGCTCGGGGGCAAGGTCGTCGCGGCCGTGCGGGACCACAGCCCCGCCTCGGCGCGCATCATCGTCGTCGCCGGACGCGTCGGACTCACCCCCGCCGAGTGCCGGGAGGCCGGCATCACCGCCGCGCTCTCGATCGCGCCCGGGCCGGCGGACCTCCCCGAACTCTCGGCCCGCGCCGAGGAGCTCATCGAAGCGACCGCCGCGCACGCGTGTGCACTCGTGGCGGCCGGACACCAACAGAAAGGGCACTGATCATGGCGAACACACTCACGGTCGGACAGCAGGCACCGGACTTCTCCCTGCAGGACGCGAACGGACAGACCCACTCGAAGGCGGACCTGGCAGGCAAGCGCTTCATCCTCTACTTCTACCCGAAGGCGGCGACGCCCGGCTGCACGACCGAGGCGTGCGACTTCCGCGACAACCTCGCGTCGCTGACCGCGGCGGGCTTCGAGGTGCTCGGGGTCTCCCCCGACGGCCCCGAGGCGCTCCAGGCCTTCGCCGCGGACGAATCGCTGACCTTCCCGCTGCTCTCCGACCCGGATGCGGCCGTCGCGAAGGCCTACGGCAGCTACGGGGAGAAGACGATCGGCGATCGGACCGTCGAGGGCACGCTGCGCTCGACCTTCGTCGTCGACGAGTCGGGTGCCCTCAGCCTCGCCGAGTACAACGTCTCCGCCGACGGCCACGTCCGGCGCCTCCGCGAGACCCTCGACGTCTGACCCGACACGTCTGACGCAGGACAGCCCTCCGGGCGCTCAGCGATGTCGCTGGGTGCCCGGAGGGCTGTTGGGGCCGCTCCGCGGTCAGCGGGCGGTGAGGAGCCGGCCGTGGGGGACCGTGAAGTCAACGGGAGCGCCGCCGAGCAGCGTGTCAGTGACCCGGCCGCGGACGACGCGCTGATCGTATGCGGTGATCTGGTTGCGGTGGTAGAGCTCGGTCGCCGACACCGTCCACTCCTCGTCGGGGGCGAAGACGGCGAAGTCGGCGTCGCCGCCCACGGCGATCGCGCCCTTGCCGGCGACGCGGGCGACGGCGGCGGGGGCCGCGGACATCCAGCGGACCACCTCGGCGAGATCGATGCCGCGCCGTGCCGCCTCCGTCCACACGAGCGAGAGACCGAGCTGCAGAGACGAGATCCCACCCCACGCGGCACCGAAGTCACCGGAGTCGAGGAGTTTGAGCTCGGCCGTCGACGGCGAGTGGTCGGAGACGATGCAGTCGATGGTCCCGTCGATGAGTCCCTGCCACAGCGCCTCGCGGTTGGACTCCTCCCGGATCGGCGGGCAGCACTTGTGGGTCGTCGCCCCGTCGGGGATCTCCTCGGCGGTGAGGACGAGGTAGTGCGGGCACGTCTCGACGGTGAGCCTGACCCCCTCGGCCTTCGCCGCGGCGATCTGCGGCAGGGCATCGGCCGAGGACAGGTGGAGGATGTGGGCCCGCCCGCCGGTCTCCCGCGCCGCCTCGATGACGTGGGCGATCGCGACGTTCTCGGCCTCGCGCGGCCGCGAGGCGAGGAAGTCGGCGAACTTCTGCCCGTGCGCCGTCGGCGCGGTGGCCATGACGCCGTGGTCCTCGGCATGGACGATGAGGAGACCGTCGAAACTCGCGATCTCGGTCAGATCCTCCGTCATCTCCGCAGGCGTCAGCGGCGGGAACTCCTCGACTCCGGAGTCCTCGAGGAAGCACTTGAACCCGTAGACCCCGGCGTCGTGGAGGGGGCGCAGATCCTCGCGGTTGCCGGGGATCGCCCCACCCCAGAAGCCGACGTCGACGAAGGCCTTGGGCCCGGCGACGGCCCGCTTCGTCTCCAGCGCCGCGACGTCGACGGTCGGCGGCAGGGAGTTGAGTGGCATGTCGACGATCGTCGTCACCCCGCCGGCGGCCGCGGCCCGGGTCGCCGAGGCGAATCCCTCCCACTCGCTGCGGCCGGGGTCGTTGACGTGGACGTGGGTGTCGACGAGCCCAGGCAGGAGCACGCGGGTGTCGTCGACCTCGACGATCCGCGTGTCCGCCGAGGCGGTCGCTTCAAGGTCATTGCCGTCGGCGGCGACGGCGACGATGACGCCGTCCCTGACCGCCACCTCGGCGGGTCCGACGCCGCCGGGCAGGATCGCCCGGCGGGCGCGGATGATGAGATCGACCGCTTCGGTGCCGGTCCCGGCATCGGTCGCAGTGGTGGGTGTGCTCATGGATTCCTCCTCAGTGTCCCGACGACTCAGTGTCCCGCCGACCGTCGGCTGCCCCGCTCACGGGGCCATGGTATACCGAAGCACCGGTGCGGTGCTCCTCACTTCGCGCCGACGAGACCGCCCAGCGGGGTGAGCGCCGTCGGGGCGTCGGCCGGGGTCTGCGCGAGGACGTCGAACTCGTTGATCGCGTCGAGCGCGAGACCCATCGAGATGTTCGTGACGCGCTCGAGGATGATCTCGACGACGACGGGCACCTGGTGCTCCTCCATGAGCTCCTTGGCCACCCGCAGCCCCTCGCCGATGAGCTCGGGATCCTCGACTCGCAGCGCCTTGCAGCCGAGCCCCTGTGCGACGGCGACATGGTCGACGCCGTAGCCTGCGGACTCTCCCGAGGCGTTGATGTTGTCGAAGGCGAGCGAGACCTGATAGTCCATTTCGAACCCGCGCTGCGACTGCCGGATGAGACCGAGGTAGGAGTTGTTGACGACGACGTGGACGTAGGGGATCCGGTGCTGCGCCCCGACGGCGAGCTCCTCGATCATGAACTGGAAGTCGTAGTCGCCGGAGAGCGCGACGACCGTCTCCCCCGGTTTGCCCTTCGCGACACCGAGCGCCGCCGGGCCCGTCCAGCCGAGCGGACCCGCCTGGCCGGCGTTGATCCAGTGCCGGGGCCGGTAGACGTGGAGCATCTGCGCGCCGGCGATCTGGCTGAGCCCGATCGTCGAGACGTACGTGACGTCCTCGCCGAAGGCCGCGTTCATCTCCTGGTAGACACGCTGCGGCTTGATCGGCTTCTCCGTGTAGTTCGTCTTCCGGTGCTCCGTCGCCTTCCGCGCCGTGCACGCGTTCGCCCACTCCGTGAAGTCCGGCAGCGCTGCGGAGGCCTTCCGTGCCCGCGCGGCCGTGAGCAGGGCGTCGAGGGCGGCACCGGCATCGGAGACGACGCCGTAGTCCGGGGCGAAGACGCGCCCGATCTGCGTCGGCTCGATGTCGATGTGGACGAACGTCCGGCCCTTGCGGTAGACGGCCAGGTCGCCGGTGTGGCGGTTGGCCCACCGGTTGCCGATCCCGATGACGAGGTCGGAGTCGAGGAACGAGGCGTTGCCGTAGCGCACATGCGTCTGGATGCCGACCATGCCGGCGGCCAGCGGGTGGCTGTCGGGGATCGTCCCCCACCCCATGAGCGTCGGCGAGACGGGGATCGAGGTGAGTTCGGCGAATTCGACGAGACGATCCGCGGCGTCGGCATTGATGATCCCGCCGCCGGCGATGATGAGCGGGTGCTCGGCCGCGGCGATGAGATCGAGGATCTTCTCCGCCTGCGCCGAGGTGGCTGCCGGCTTGTCGACCCCGAGCGGTTCGTAGGTGTCGATGTCGAAGTCGATCTCCGTCTGCTGGACGTCGATCGGCAGGTCGATGAGGACGGGTCCGGGGCGGGCCGAGCGCATGAGCTGGAACGCCTTCTGGAACGCGCCGGGCACCTGACCGGCTTCGAGGACGGTCTTCGCCATCTTCGTCACGGGTGCGGCGATCGCGGCGATGTCGACGGCCTGGAAGTCCTCCTTGTCGAGCACGGCCACCGGCGCCTGCCCGGTGATGCAGAGGATCGGCTGGGAGTCAGCGGCGGCGGCGTAGAGTCCGGTGATCATGTCCGTGCCGGCCGGGCCCGAGGTGCCCAGGCACACGCCGATGTTGCCGGCCGCAGCCCGGGTGTAGCCGTCGGCCATGTGCGAGGCGCCCTCGACGTGGCGGGCGAGCGTGTGGCGGATGCCGCCATGGGCCCGCATCGCCGAGTAGAGCGGGTTGATCGCGGCACCGGGCAGGCCGAAGGTCTCGGTCGCGCCCTCCTTCTCGAGGATGAGGACGATCGCGTCGACTGCGCGCATTCTCGTCATCACGCCGCCCCTTCCTCTGCCGTGGTCTCCCGCGCCGAGGCGGTGTCGCCGGCGGCAGTGTCGCCCGAACCGGAGAGCTGTTCGACGACGGTGAGGAGACCCGAGTGGTCGAGGCCGCCGTTGCCCTGGGCGACGGTGGCGGCGACGAGCTGGGCGACGGCGGCGCCGAGCGGGATCGTCACGCCGGCCTCGCGGGCGGCGGCGGTGACGATGCCCATGTCCTTGTGGTGGAGCGCGAGGCGGAAGCCGGGGGCGAACTCGCGGTCGAGCATCTTCTGCCCCTTCTGCTCGAGCACCTTCGATCCGGCGAGACCGCCGCCGAGGACCTGGAGCGCTGAGGCGGTCTCGACGCCGTAGGCCTCGAGGAAGACGACCGCCTCGGCGAGGAGCCCGATGTTGCCGGCGACGATGAGCTGGTTGGCGGCCTTGACGGTCTGCCCGGAGCCGGAGGGTCCGACGCGGACGATCGTCCTGCCGACGGCGTCGAAGACGTCCGCGGCGGCGTCGAAGTCGGCCTCCTCCCCGCCGACCATGATCGAGAGCACGCCGTCGATCGCGCCGGGCTCGCCGCCGGAGACGGGAGCGTCGAGCGGTTTGAGGCCGGCCTCCCTCGCCTGGGCGGCGAGCGCCTTGGCGACATCGGGGCGGATCGTCGAGAAGTCGATCCACGTCGCACCGGCGTCGGCTGCGGCGAGGATGCCGTCGTCGCCGGTGAGCACGGCCTCGACATCGGGTGAGTCGGGGACCATGGTGATGATGAACTGGGCGCCGGCGACCGCCTCGGCGATCGAGTCCGCGGCCTCACCGCCGGCGGCGGCGAGCTCCTGCGCCTTCGCCGGGGTCCGGTTGTAGCCGCGGACGGTGAAACCGGCCTTGACAAGGTTCTTCGCCATCGGCAGTCCCATGATGCCGAGTCCGATGAATCCGATTGTAGTGCTCATGATGGAAGTCCTTACTGGTCGTAGTCGGTTGGTCAGCGGGCGAGCCACGCGAAGGCGGTGTCGCGGTCCTGCTTGTACTCGAGCGCGATGCCGCCGGAGTAGCCGAGCTCGAGCGAGCGGGCGATCCAGGCCTCGAGCGGAAGCTGCCCGGTGCCCGGTGCCCCGCGGCCCTCGGCGTCGGCGATCTGGATGTGTCCGAAGCTCGCGGCCCCGGTCTCGATGGCCGCGGCGACGTCGTCGCCGTTGACGGCGAGGTGGTAGAAGTCGGCGAGGACGGCGATGTTCTCCGTGCCTGCGGCCCGCACCTGCTCGACGACGGCGGCGGCCTCCGCCGCGGTCTTGAGCGGGTAGGCCTCTGCCCCGGAGATCGGCTCGACGAGGACGGTGCCCTCGACCGCGGCGGCGACGACGGCGAGGTTCTCCAGCGCCACGGCGTCCTGCTCCTCCGGGGTCGAGTCGTCGAGTCGGAGGCCGTAGAGGGCGTTGAACGCCCGGCAGCCGGTGCGGCGGCCGATCTCGGCGACGATGGCCGCGTTCGCGGCGACGTCGGCCTGCGCGCCGGGGATCGAGATCATCCCGCGGTCCCCGCCGGCCATGTCGCCGGCCCAGAAGTTCAGCCCCTTGAGCTCGACCCCGGCGTCCTCGAGCGAGGCGACGAAGGCGTCGACCTCGTCCTGGCTCGGGGTCGGATTGCCGTCGAAGGGCCACCAGAACTCGACCTTGTCGAAGCCTGCGTCCTTCGCCGCCTGGGCGCGCTCGAGCACCGGGAGTTCGGTGAGCAGGGTGGAGCAGTTGAGGATGTAGCTGTCTGCCTGAGTGAAGTCGAACGACATCGGGGTCTCCTTCGCGACTCTGCGAGTTTCCGTATTACGGAAGTTAGTTTCCGTTGGATGAAATCAGCATACGCATCGTCGGCGCGGAGAGTCAAGACCCTGACGCCGGACGCTCAGCCCTTGACGAGCTCGCCGTCGATCCACACGCGGGAGACGTCGGCGGGGGTGCCGAGGGCGAAGATTGTCGCCAGCGCGTCCTCCTCGGAGCCCGCATGCGCGATGCCGACGTCGAGCGGCTGCCCGGCCGCGGGGTCGATCCACACGGCGTCGAAGCGCTTGCCCACCGACAGGTCCCCGACCTCGGCGTCCAATCCGAGCGCTGCGGCCCCGGCCGTCGTCGCGAGGTGAAGGAGGTGTGTCGACGTCAGCGGGACTCCCCCGGCCGGGTCGAGCTGCTGCATGAAGTACGCCTGCACGCCCTCTTTGAGCAGGGAGAACCCGATGCCGGCGCCGACGTCGGAGCCGAGCGCGACCCTCACCCCGGCGTCGAGGTGGCGGCGCAGCGGGAAGAAGCCGCTCGCGAGCGCGGAGTTCGACGTCGGGCAGTGCGCGGCCGCCGCCCCGACTTCGGCCATCCGCGTCAGCTCCCGGTCGGTGGGGTGGACGTTGTGGGCGAGGATCGTCTGCGCGCCCAGCAGCCCGGCCCGATCGTAGGTGTCGAGGTAGTCGCGGGACTCGGGATGGATCTGCGCGACCCCGGTGATCTCGTCGCGGTTCTCGTTGAGGTGGGAGGTCACCCAGATGCCCGGGTTGTCCCTGACGAGTCCGCCGCCGGCGGCGAGCAGCTCGGGTCCGGCGGAGAAGGAGAACCGCGGGGTCACCGCGAAGCGCAGCCGCCCTCTCCCGTGCCAGCGGTCGATGAGCTCCTGGCTCTCGGCCACCGAGCGGTCGACGTCGGTGAGGAGGACCTCGGGGAGGTTGCGGTCGCTGGTGACCAGTCCCGTCGTCATCCGCAGCCCCACCTCGGCGGCGGAGGCGAAGAGGATGTCGACGGCGGAGGCGAAGTGCGATCCGAAGACCATCGCCGAGGTGGTCCCCGCCGAGGTCAGGCCGGTGAGGAACTCGTGGGCCACGGCACGGGCGTAGGCGTCGTCGCCGAGCTTCGACTCCTCGGGCAGGGCCGCCTCGTCGAGCCAGTCGAGGAGCGGCTTGCCGAGGTGGCCGATCGCCCGGACCTGCGGGTAGTGGACGTGGGTGTCGACGAACCCGGGCAGGAGGACCCCTGAGCGGAGGTCGACGACCTCGGCGTAGGGGTGGCGCTCCCTGGCGGTTGCGAAGTCGGTGCGGGCGACGATGCGGCCGGCGTCGACGACGAGCGCGACATCGGCGTCGCTGCGCAGGGTGCCGCCGGTGAACGGATCGGTCGGGGTGTCGAGGATGCGGGCACGGAAGATCTGCATGGGGTGGACTCCTGAAGTGTGGAAGGTGGAATGGTCAGGGCAGGCGGCTGAGCAGGTCGCCGGCGACGCTCACGGCGATCGTCGCCGGGCGCTTGCCGCTGACTGCGGGCAGGCCGATCGGGCACATGATCGTGTCGACGGCCTCGGGCGCATGCCCTTCGGTCTGGAGGGCCCGGCGGAAGCGCTGCCATTTCGCGCTCGAGCCGATGAGGCCGATGGAGCCGAGGTCCCCCCGCGTGAGCGCGGCGGCGCAGAGGTGGAGGTCCTCGGCGTGGTCGTGGGTCATGATGAGCACGTGCGCGCCGGCGGGCAGACTCATGAGCACCTCTTCGCCGACGACGGCGAAGTGGCGGGTCACGGCGGCCACCGGGGCTTCGAGATGGTCGAGTTCGCTCAGCTGCTCGGGCCGCGAATCGGACACATGGAGGTCGATGTCGTGGCGGGCGAGGATGCGGGTGAGTTCGAGCCCGATGTTGCCGATCCCGAAGATCGCGACGACGGCGGGCACGGGCAGCGGTTCGAGGAGGAGGGTGACCTCTCCCCCGCAGCACTGCCGCCCGTACTGCGCCGGGGCCTTGTCGTTGAGCCGCAGGCTGAGCATCTCGGGTTCGCTCTCCCCGCCGTCGAGGAGTTCGCGGGCACGGGTGACGGCCGTCATCTCGAGATTGCCCCCACCGATGGTCCCGAAGAGGTCTTCGGCGGAGACGATCATCTTCGCGCCGGCTTCCCGGGGAGCGTGCCCCCGGACCGAGGCGAGGGTGATGAGGACGGCCGGCACCCGAGCGCTGCGAAGCTCGGCTGCGGTGTCCATCCAGGTCATGACGGCACGGGCTCCCGGGAGCGGACGGCCTCGAGTGCCCAGAACACGGCCTCCGGGGTCGCCGGGGATGCGAGTTCGACGACGGTGCCCGGTGCCCCGAAGGCGCCGACGGCCTCCCGCAGGGCCTCGCGGACGGAGAAGGCGAGCATGAGCGGGGGTTCGCCGACGGCCTTCGAACCGTAGACCGCGCCCTCCTCATGGGCCTTCTCCAGCAGCGCGACGTTGAAGACCTCGGGCATCTCGGAGAAGCTCGGGATCTTGTACGTGCTCGCCGCCTGCGTCGCCAGCCGTCCGCGGCTGGGCTTGTCGCTGTCGTCCCAGCGCAGGTCCTCGAGCGTGAGCCACCCGGCGCCCTGGACGAAGCCGCCCTCGATCTGGCCGAGGTCGATGAGCGGGGAGAGCGAATCCCCGACGTCGTGGACGATGTCGACGCGGCGCAGCGTGTACGAGCCGTCGAAGCGGCTGACCTCGACCTCGCTGACGGCCGCCCCGTACGCGAAGTACTTGAACGGCTCCCCGCGCATCTCCGAGAGGTTCCAGTGAAGTCCCTCGGTGCGGTAGAAGCCGGAGGCCGAGAGCTGGATCCGCTGGAAGTACGCGGTGTTGACAAGCTCCTCCCACGTGATCGTCTTCGCCGACGAGAGTGCGCTGACGATGCCGCGGCTGATCTCGACCTCGTGGGCGGGCGCCCCGAGGAGGCCCGCGGCGACGTGCCTGAGCCGACCGAGGATCTGCTCGCACGCGTCCTTGACCGCTCCCCCGTTGAGGTCGGAGCCGGAGCTCGCCGCCGTCGCCGAGGTGTTGGGGACCTTGTCCGTGCGCGTGGGCGCGAGCCGCACCGTCGACAGCGGCACCCCGAGGCTCGTCGCGGCGACCTGGAGCATCTTCATGTGCAGGCCCTGCCCCATCTCCGTGCCGCCGTGGGTGACGAGGACGGAGCCGTCCTTGTAGACGAGGACGAGGGCCCCGCCCTGGTTGAAGGCGGTGAGGTTGAAGGAGATCCCGAACTTCACCGGCGTGATCGCCAGCCCCCGCTTGACGTCGTCGCGGGTGGCGTTGAACGCCTCGATCTCCGCCCGCCGGGTCGCGACGTCG
This sequence comes from Brevibacterium sp. 2SA, assembly GCF_005502845.1. Lineage (NCBI taxonomy): Bacteria > Bacillati > Actinomycetota > Actinomycetes > Micrococcales > Brevibacteriaceae > Brevibacterium > Brevibacterium sp. 2SA. The sequence goes on from NZ_SCMW01000055.1 coordinate 21,299, forward strand.
CCGGCGGCGAGCACCTGATCCCAGCACGCCTCCATCCGGTCGGGATGGCGGACCGGCTGGTAGTACGGGGTGTCCTGTCCGGCCTGGTAGAAGTTGCGCCGGCGCAGCTCGGCGGCGTCGATGCCCAGCTGCGGGGCGACGCGGCCGAGGATGTCCTCCATGACGAGCATCCCCTGCGGTCCGCCGAACCCGCGGAACGCCGTCTGCGAGGTCTTGTGGCATTTCGCGATGCGCCCGTGGACGCGGATGTTGGGCACCCAGTACGCGTTGTCGATGTGGCACATCGCGCGGGTGAGCACGGGTTCGGAGAGGTCGAGGCTCCATCCGCCGTCGGCGGTGAGCGTCGCCTCGAGGGCGAGGATCCGCCCGTCGTCGTCGAACCCGATCCGCCACGTCGAGTGGAAGCCGTGGCGCTTGCCGGTCATCGTGATGTCGAGGGTCCGATTGAGCCGCAGCCGCACGGGTCGGCCGGTGAGTTTCGCACCGAGGGCGGCGAGGGCGGCATAGCCGTGGGGCTGCATCTCCTTGCCGCCGAACCCTCCGCCCATCCGCAGGCACTGGACGGTCACCTCGTTGGCGGGGATCCCGAGGACGTGGGAGACGATGTCCTGGGTCTCCGTCGGATGCTGGGTCGAGCATTGGATGAAGACCTGGCCGTTCTCGTCGACGTGGGCGAGCGAAGCCTGGGTCTCGAGGTAGAAGTGCTCCTGGCCGGCGAACTCGAACTCCCCTGCGAAGACGTGCGCGGCGTCGGCGAAGGCCCCGTCGACGTCGCCCTTGTCGATCGTCGGCTGGATGCCGTGGAAGCTGCCGGCGGCGATCGCCTCGGGGACGGTGACGAGCGAGGGCAGCGGGGTGACCTCGGCGGTGACCGCCTGCGCTCCGGCCTTCGCGGCTTCGAGATCCTCGCCGAGGACCCAGGCCAGGGGCTGGCCGAAGTACATGATCTCGTCGACGGGCAGCATCGGCTCGTCGTGTTTGACACCCTGGTCGTTGACGCCGGGGATGTCCGCGGCGGTGATGACCCGCACGACCCCGGGCACCGCGAGGGCGGGTGCGGTGTCGAGGGAGTCGAGGCGGGCGTGCGCGTGCTCGGACCTCACCGGGAATGCGTGGAGGACGCCGGTGAGGCGCCCGACGAGGTCGTCGGTGTAGAGGGCGGCGCCGGTGACGTGGCCGAACGCGCTTTCGTGGTGGTGGCTCTCGCCGACGACGGGGTCGGCGGGGCGCTGGGACAGCTGGCTCATCGTCCGGCCTCCTCGGTCATCGCGTTAAGCTGTTCGGCATAGAAGCGCTCGAGGGAGGAGCGGAGCATCGCCGTGCGGTACTGCGCGCTCGCCCGGTGGTCGTCCATCGGCGTGCCCTCCGCGGCGAGCGTCTCTGCCGCCGCGTGGACGGTCTCGAGCGTCCAGGGCCGGCCTTCGAGCTCGGCTTCCGTCGCCCGGGCCCGCAGCGGTGTCGCGGCCACTCCGCCGAGGCCGATCCGGGCCTTCGCCACCACCCCGTCGACGACGTCGACGGCGTAGCCGATCGCGACGGAGGAGATGTCGTCGAAGCGCCGCTTCGCGATCTTCTGGAACGACGTCAGGGGTGCCAGCGGCAGGGGGATCCGCACCGCCGAGATGAGTTCGCCGGGCTGCCGCACGGTCTGCCGGTAGCCGGTGAAGTAGTCGGCCAGGGGCACGGTGCGCTCACCGTCGCGCGAGGCCAGCACGAGCTCGGCTTCGAGGGCGAGGAGGGCCGGCGGGGTGTCCCCGATCGGCGACCCGGTGCCGAGGTTGCCGCCGATCGTCGCCCCGTTGCGGATGAGGCGGGAGGCGAACTGCGGGAAGAGCTTGCCGAGCAGCGGCACGCTGCCGGCGAGCCCGCGTTCGACCTCGCTGAGGGTCAGAGCGGCGCCGATCTCGATGTGGTCGGCGGTGCGTCGGATGCCGCGCAGCTCGGGCAGACGGTCGATGGCGAGCAGCGACTTCGCGCGCACGCCCTTGATGTTGACCTCGACGCCCCAGTCGGTGGCGCCGGCGACGAGGAGGACGTCGGGATCGTCGGCGAGGATGCCGAGCGCCTCGGCGAGGTCGGCTGGCCGGCGATAGCGGCCCAGGTCCCCGGTCGGGGTGTCGGGTCGGTGGAGATC
>NZ_SCMW01000056.1:0-23374 GCF_005502845.1 Brevibacterium sp. 2SA
GACTGAGCACGCGCGGAGACTGATCGCGCACGGGACTGACACCGCTCAGGCGGACCAGCGCTGAGACGGACCAGCGCTGAGACGGACCGCCGCTGATACGGCCCCTGCCGAGAAGAACCGCCTGAGCCTCAACCGAGTGCAGGAATGACAGGAGCCGTGCCACCACCCCTGCGGGTGATGGCACGGCTCCGTCAGTGCCTGGCGGACGTGGGTCAGAAGCCCATTCCGCCCATGCCCTCCATGCCGGCAGCGGCTGCGTCAGCACCCGGTGCGGCCTTCTCGGGCTTGTCGGCGACGACCGACTCGGTGGTGAGGAACAGACCGGCGATCGACGCTGCGTTCTGCAGAGCCGAGCGGGTCACCTTGACCGGGTCGTTGATGCCGGCCGCGAGCAGGTCCTCGTACTCACCGGTGGCGGCGTTGAGGCCCCAGCCCGGTTCGAGGTTCGCGACCTTGTCGGCGACGACTCCGGCTTCGAGTCCGGCGTTCGTGGCGATCTGCTTGAGCGGCGCCTCGATGCCGACCTTGACGATGTTCGCACCCGTCGCCTCGTCGCCGGTGAGCGAGAGGTCGTCGAACGCCTGCTTGCCGGCCTGGATGAGAGCGACGCCGCCACCGGCGACGATTCCCTCTTCCACGGCGGCCTTCGCATTGCGCACGGCGTCTTCGATGCGGTGCTTGGTCTCCTTGAGCTCGACCTCGGTCGCGGCTCCGGCCTTGATGACGGCAACACCGCCGGCCAGCTTGGCCAGGCGCTCCTGCAGCTTCTCACGGTCGTAGTCGGAATCCGAGTTCTCGATCTCCGCACGGATCTGGGCCACGCGGCCGGCGATCTCGTCGGCGTCACCGGCGCCTTCGATGATGGTCGTCTCGTCCTTGGTGACGACGACCTTGCGTGCGGTGCCGAGCAGGTCGAGGGTGACGTTGTCGAGCTTGAGCCCGACTTCCTCGGAGACGACCTGGCCACCGGTGAGGATGGCGATGTCGGCGAGCTGCGCCTTGCGACGGTCACCGAAGCCCGGAGCCTTGACGGCGACGGACTTGAAGGTGCCGCGGATCTTGTTGAGCACGAGCACGGCCAGGGCTTCGCCCTCGACGTCCTCGGCGATGATCAGCAGCGGCTTGTTGGTCTGCTGCACCTTCTCGAGGACGGGCAGCAGGTCCTTGACGTTGGAGATCTTCGAGTTGACGATGAGGATGTAGGGATCCTCAAGGACAGCTTCCTGACGGTCGGTGTCGGTGACGAAGTAACCGGAGATGTAGCCCTTGTCGAAGCGCATGCCCTCGGTCAGTTCGAGTTCGAGTCCGAAGGTGTTGGACTCCTCGACGGTGACGACGCCTTCCTTGCCGACCTTGTCGATCGCCTCGGCGATGAGCTCACCGATCGCGGGATCACCGGCGGAGATGCCAGCGGTCGCAGCGATCTGCTCCTTCGTCTCGATCTCGATGGCGTTGTCGAGCAGGACATCGGTCACGGCCGCGACGGCCTTCTCGATGCCGCGCTTGAGGCTGAGCGGGTCAGCACCGGCAGCCACGTTGCGCAGACCCTCGCGGACGAGTGCCTGAGCGAGAACGGTGGCGGTGGTGGTGCCGTCGCCGGCGACGTCGTCGGTCTTCTTGGCGACTTCCTTGACGAGCTCAGCGCCGATCTTCTCGTAGGGATCCTCGAGCTCGATCTCCTTGGCAATGGACACGCCATCGTTGGTGATGGTGGGTGCGCCCCACTGCTTTTCGAGCACGACGTTGCGACCGCGGGGTCCAAGAGTCACCTTGACCGCGTCCGCCAGCTGGTTGAGACCAGCTTCGAGTCCCCGACGAGCTTCTTCGTCGAATGCAATCATCTTTGCCATAGTGGCCTAGATCCTCCCTGATGGAGTGGACTGGAATCGCAGAGCAGTCGTCAGCGCCCGCGACGGCAGAGAGTGTGTCCGCATGTTCCATTCCACACAGGGACCACGCTCTCGAGACGACTGATGAAATCCCGTGGCTTTCACCAGTACTAGATTTAGCACTCTCAGGGGGAGAGTGCAAACGAAATCCTGCCGACGCCCGTGATTCCGGGCGTTTCGTCAGGCGCGTTTCCGGGCATCGCCGAGGTGTTCGGCTCAGCGCGAACGGCCGACTCAGCAGTCAGCGGCTGGGGCGGATTCGTCGCCGGTTCATTCGCCGAGGTCGCGGTCCCCCGCGCCGGCGTCGCCGCGGCCGCGTCCGGCATGGGCAGGGGCGTCGTCGCCGAAGTCTCGGCGGTCTCCGCCGACACCGGTGTCATCGTCTGCCGACTCGCGTTCGACGTCGGCAGCGTAGTCGCGCCCCCACTCCGCCATGGCATCGAGCAGCGGCTGCACATTCCTGCCGCGGGCCGTCAGGCGGTATTCGACGCGCGGCGGCACCTCGGCGTAGACGGTCCGGGAGATGAGCCCGTCCTCTTCGAGTTCTCGCAGCTGTCGGGTGAGCACGCGCGGCGTCGGCTCGCCCGCGGCCCGCCGGAGCTCGCCGAAGCGCATGACCTCGTGCCGCCCGAGCACGCTGAGGACGACCGGCTTCCACGCCCCGCCGAGTACCGCCACCGTCACCTCCGCCGCACAGTTGTGCGACCACGAGGCGATGACGCCGTCGACGCGCTTCCGGGGCATATCCGTCCTCCTCACCGTGCTCTCCCGAACTCACCGGAGCCGCTGCGCTTCTCTGACGTCTTCGGCCCCACTTCGAGGTCACCACAGGGAAGTCAGTACCACTTGTGTCAGTAGGGGCCGAGATTGTGCATACTTGTGCCCATCGTAGCGCGGACCCACAGTGGACTCATGACCACTCACCCTCCGACAGGCTCCGGCGCACCTGCACCCGTTCCCGGCCTCTGGCCGACGATGGCCCCTCTGCTCACGGGAATCCTCTGCGGAGCGCTGGGAGTGAGCATGATCAACACCGCACTGCCCGCCATCGCCGCGAATCTCGCCCTCGCCGAGCCGATGCGTGCGTGGGTCGTCGATGCCTACCCCCTCGCGACCGCCGTGACGATCGTCGTCGCAGCCCGGTGCGGAGATCGCTTCGGGCGCCGCAGGATGTTCATCCTCGGCACGATCGGCTATGCGGCCGCCGCCACCCTCGCCGCGCTCAGCCCCGTCTCGGTCGTCCTCATCGGCAGCCGGGCGCTCATGGGTATTGCCGGGGCATTCATCATCGCCAGCGTCGTCTCGACGATCGGGGCGCTGTTCACCGGGCGTCGCCTCGTCGTCGCGAACGGACTGTGGATGGCCGTCTTCGGCCTCGGCAACTCGCTGGGGCCGCTGCTCGGCGGACTGCTCACGGAGCTGTGGGGATGGCGATCCGTCCTCGCCTCCTCCGCGCCGTTGGCGCTGGCCGCGGCCGGCCTCGCCGCAACATGCCTGGTCGAGACGCGGTCAGAGGCGAGGGTGCGCTTCGATGGGCTGAGCATCGTGACCTCGAGCGCCGGGGTCGGTGCGGTCGTCGCCGGGATCAAGCTCAGCGCCGTCAACCCGCTCATCGGGAGCCTCTGGCTTGCCGCCGGGCTCGGCGCTCTCGTCCTCTTCGTCATCCGACAGCGCCGGATCGAGGCTCCGCTCATCGCGGTCGGTCTCTTCACCCAGCGCCGGTTCTCGTCGGCAGCGGTCCAGCTGTTCGCGTCTGCGGCGACGGCCGCCGCGTCGATCTATCTGCTCAGCATCCACCTGCAGAGCGAGTCGGACCTCTCACCGGCGGCAGCCGGGATGGCACTCGTGCCCCAGGCGGTGGCGACCACAGCCGGTGGCCTGCTGGCGCCGTGGGTCACCCTGCGGACCGGCAGACCTGCCGCGATCGTCATCGCACTCGTGGTTCAGGCGGTCGGCCTCTCGGCGCTCGGTATCACACCGACGGCAAGCCTCATTCCCCTCGTCCTCGTCGGGCTCGGCTTCGGGTTCATCGGAACCCTAACGACGACAACGCTCTTCGACTCCTCGCCGAGGTCGTCCGCCGGTCAGGTGGGGGCGATCCAGGAGATCGTGTTCGCCCTCGGCAGCGGGATTGGGGTCGCAGTGTTCGCGACGATCGCGCTCATCGGCGGTCCGGACGGATTCGCCCTCGCCCTCACCGCGGCTGCCGCACTCACTCTCGCCGCGGGATTCCTCGCGATCGGGCGCCGGGAGACACCGCGCTCGCGCAGAACTGACCGGCGACACAGAACTGCCGGGCGGCGCGGAACCACCCGACCGCGTTGCGGCACCACTAGGTGACCGCCCCAGTCGCCCGTGGCAGCGAAAACCTCAGCCCCGCGATCAGCACAGATCGCGGGGCTGTGTCTCGTCCGGTATCACACGGGCGATATCAGACTCAGAGGAGGGTGACGGATTCCGCCTGGGGACCCTTCTGACCTTCTCCGACCTCGAACTCAACCTGCTGGCCCTCTTCGAGCGAGCGGTAGCCGTCCATCTGAATGGCGCTCCAGTGAACGAACACGTCCTGGCCATCGCCTTCGAGCGTGATGAATCCGTAGCCCTTTTCGGCGTTGAACCACTTGACGGTGCCTTGTGCCATTGCTTCTCCAAAAAAATGCAGTGTCATTTGAAATTCGCCCGACCCCACAGCTCAGTGGCGAAGAGCGAACGCTAGTAAACCTCAACAGACCCCGCGATTTCTCTCATTGACCTCTGGAGATTGATCTCGGTGAAGCACGATCAGAACACAAGGTGCAGTGCTTGCCTAGCTGGTAAAACTCTACCCCAGCGTGGTGCGCGTCTCAGGTTCGCTCAACACTGTTATCAATTCGTTACATTTGAATTCCAGCGGCGTTCACCCTGGTCAGTCGTGCAGAGCTCAGCCCTCGCCGAGGCTGCCGTCCGTCGAATCGCCAGCGGTCGTCCCAGCGCCGTCGGAACCCGTCGTGCCACCGCCCTGGGCTCCCGATTCCTCAGTGCCGGCGGATTCGCCGCCGCTCGAGGCGGGACCGCGCTGGGCGATGTCCGAGCAGATGAGCACGGTGAGGTCAGCGGTGAAGTCACTCGATCTCTCGGTGGCTTCGATGCCGAGGGCGTCGGCGACGAGCTTCGCCTGCGCCTCGTTCGCGTCGTCGCTGTAGTAGACGACGGAGTCGCTGCGACTGGTCGAGTAGTTGCCGACCTGGCCGACCGTCCAGCCTTCCTCCTCCACGGCAGTCGAGAAGTCCTTGGCCGCGCCGGAGACCCCGGAGCCGTTGAGGACATCGACGGTGAGCGAGGAGTCGGCGACGCTGACTTCGCTCTCCGAGGGCGTCGGAGTCGCCGGGGCAGACGTCTCCGGCGCGGGTTCGGCGACGTTCGACTCGGGATTGCGCATCGAGGAGGTGATGATGTTGATGGCCGCGACGACGAGGAGCACGGCGACGAGCGCGAGAACGATGACGAGCACGATCGCCCCGACGTTCGACGAGGCGGCCGCCTCCTGGCGGTGGGCGCCGGAGCGGCGGCCGGGTTCGATGTCGTCGTAGTCGTCAGCCATGTGTCACCTCGAGACGCGAGCCTGAGCGCGTTCGCTCTGGCGCGTGGTGCGGATGCGTCGCAGGCGCTTGACCAGCATGGGGTCGCTTGCGAGGGCCGCAGGATTGTCGAGCAGGGAGTTGAGAATCTGGAAGTAGCTCGTGGCGGACATGTCGAAGCGCTCGCGGATCGCGTGGTCCTTCGCTCCCCCGTACTTCCACCAGCGCCGCTCGAACTCCAAAACGGACACCTCGAGCTCACTCAGTTCAGAGGCGCCATCGTTCTGCGGCATAGGGAGTCTGCTCCTTCACGAGTTTTCTTTGAGCTTATGCTATCGGGAGAATGACACGGCTGTCATTCTCGGCACGCCCGCATCCGCGCCCCGGCGGGCCCGCCGCTCGTCCCGATCACCGCCGCGGGCACCGCGCGACCAGCGCTCATGCGCGATCCCAGAGCCAGGTGCCCTGTCCGCTGGGCGCCCCCGACCAACACCGAGGCGAGCGCGAAAGGGTCATGGACATCACATCGCGCGACCGCCTCGGCGCGGGGATGGCACGACCGCACGCACAGGCACGGCTGAACACGCGGACACGACCGGCCCGCACGCCCGGACGCCACGGAGGGCAGGGGATCACTCCCCTGCCCTCCGTGGATCACTGGAGCAGCCGAACCGGAACAGCCGAGCCGGAACAGCCGGACCGGAGCAGCCGGACGAGAGCCCGACTCGCTCAGCGGATCCGGATGTTGACCTGCTTGATCTGCGTGAAGCCCTCGAGCATGCCCTCGAGCGAGGCCTCACGACCGAAGCCCGAGTTCTTCATGCCGCCGTAGGACTGCCCGGCCAGCTGTCCGCCGCCCTGGTTGACCTGGATCCAGCCGGACTCGATCCGGTCGGCCATCGTCAACGCCGAATCGAGGTCCTTCGTGAAGACGTAGGCGGCGAGACCGTATTCGTTCGTGTTGGCCATCGAGATGACCTCGTCGACGGTCTTCCACGGGATGACGGAGAGGACGGGTCCGAAGATCTCCTCCTGACTCGTCTGCCAGTCGTTCTGCGCCTTCGAGAAGATCACCGGCGCATGGTAGAAGCCGGGCTCGCCGACGTTGAGCTCGCCGTGACCGTCGTAGGCGACCTCGACGCCGTCCATGCCCTTGCCGATGTCGATGTAGCTCTGCACCTGGTCGTACTGCTTCTCGTTGATGATCGCGCCGATGTCGGTCTCCTCGTCCCGCGGATCCCCGACCTTCATCTTCGCCACCGCGGCGACGAGCTTCTCGAGGAACGAATCGTAGATGTCCTCGTGGAGGAAGAGGCGCGAGCCCATCGTGCACGACTGTCCCTGGCGGGCGAAGCGCGTCGAGAGGAGGACCTGCTCGACGGTGTCCTCGTCGTCGGAGTCGGGGAAGATGATGTTCGGGCTCTTGCCGCCGAGCTCCATCGACGAATGCGCGAGGCGCTGGCCGGCCACCTCGGCGACGTGGCGACCGACGCCCGTCGACCCGGTGAACGAGAGCTTGTCGACGTCGGGGTGGACGTTGAGGGCCTCGCCGATGACCGAGCCCTTGCCGGTGACGACGTTGAGGACACCGGGCGGGAGGATCCCGTCGAGGAGTTCGGCCATCTTGAGGATCGTCAGGGGCGCGTCTTCGGCGGACTTGAGGACGATCGTATTGCCGGCGGCGAGCGCGGCCGGGGTCTTGAACGCCGCGATCATCAGCGGCGAGTTCCACGGCAGGATGCCGGCGACGACGCCGAGGGGCACGCGCTTCGTGTACTGGAACTGCTTGTCGCCGGCGGGCAGGGTCGTGCCCTTGACCTCTCCGGCGACCCCGCCCATGTAGCGGAAGAGATCGGCGAGGATGACGGTCTCGGGGCGCGCCTGGGTGCGGATCGCGTTGCCGGTGTCGAGTGCGGTGAGCTCGGCGAGCTCCTCCGACCCGGCCTCAAGGGCGTCGGCGCACTTGATGAGCAGCTTCTGACGCTCCTTGAACGGCAGGCCCGCCCAGGCGGGGAACGCGGCGCGCGCGGCCTTGACGGCGCGGTCGGCGTCGGCTTCCTTGCCCTCGGGCACCGTGGCGATGACGACGTTGCGGTCGATGGGGGTGATGACGTCGTGCGTCCCCCCGTCGAGGGCGTCGACCCATTCTCCGCCGATGAGCATCTTCCAGGCCTTGGCCTCGGGGAATTCCGACATACTTCGCTGTCCTCTCGCCAGTCAGGGGTTCTTCGATGAACTCGCTGTCTCGAGCATAGCTCTGACACCTCTCGAGCTGAACGGCTGGGGTGTGCGCGATCACGCACAGCCGATCTGCGCGAGAGGCACAGCAGGTCCGCCCGGTGGGCGCAGTCGATCTGCCCGGTGGGCACAGCCGATCTGCGCGACGTGCACAGCTGGTCTGCCCGGTGGGAGCATCGTGTCCGGGGACGGTGCGGTGGGATTGCCGGCGCCGAGGCGGTCCTCGCTAGACTCGCGGACATGACCTCGACAGCGCAGCTGAGCACGATCATGTCCCCCGACTGGGCCGACGCCCTCGCCGATTCCGAGGCCGAGATCCACGCGATGGGCGACTTCCTCCGCGCCGAGATCGCCGCCGGCCGCTCGTACCTGCCCGCCGGCGACGCGGTGTTCCGGGCGTTCAGCGAACCGCTGTCCGCGGTCAAGGTCCTCATCGTCGGGCAGGACCCCTACCCGACTCCCGGCCATCCCATCGGGCTCTCGTTCTCCGTCGATCCCGAGGTCAGACCTCTGCCGCGGTCCCTGACGAACATCTACAAGGAGCTCGCCGACGACCTCGGCGTGACTCCGGCCGCCCACGGCGATCTGCGCGCCTGGTCGCAGCAGGGCGTCATGCTCCTCAACCGCGTCCTCACCGTCAGCCCCGGTCAACCGGCCTCTCACCGCGGAAGGGGCTGGGAGGCGATCACCGAGCGCGCGATCCGGGCGCTGGTGGCTCGCGACCAGCCGCTCGTGGCGATCCTCTGGGGTCGTGACGCCCGGAACCTCGCTCCCCTGCTCACCTCCGGCACCGCCGAGGTGGCGATCATCGAATCCGCGCACCCCTCACCGCTGTCGGCCTCGCGCGGGTTCTTCGGATCCCGGCCGTTCTCGCGGACGAACGACCTGCTCGCGCAGAAGGGCCTCGATCCCATCGATTGGCGACTGCCGGCACAGGCGTGACGTCGCATCGAACGCCCGCGCAGGCGTGACGCGGCGTCGCAGGCGCGACGTGGAGACTGCCCGCGCAGGCGTGACGCGGCGTCGAATGCCCACACAGGCGTGACGGTTCACCGCGGGCGAAGCGTGACGTCGGCCCGCCCGGGGCGAGCACTTCTCCCGCGCGCTTGAGAGCCGACCCGCTCAGCCCTGCGCGGGACCGGTGTCCGGGCCGGCCGGCGTGTCCCCGGCGCGCACCGAATCGGCGACCTTCTCCGCCTTGCGGCCCTTGAGGGGCCGGGCGAGGTAGCTGCCGAGGACAGCGCCGACGGCGAGGGCGGCGTTGGCGAGGATCGCGGTGAACAGCGCTGAGAGGCCGACGGCGAACGAAGTCGTCTCGGTCTCTGCAACGATGCGGTAGACGGCGGTGAAGATCGAGAGCCCCTGGAGCAGGGTGTAGATCGCGGGAATCGTCAACACGATCGCCGGCGCCCCGAGCCGCAGCGCGAGCGGCCGGGCGAGGAACCCGGCGACGGTCGCCGACAGCAGGCTCGCGAGCACGTTGTCGATGCCGAGCAGCGACAGCGAGGTCATCGTGATGAACGCGGCGAGACCGACGAATGCGGCGGGCAGGATGAACCGGCGGGACGCCTGCATGCCCACGGCACCGGCCATCGCAACGATGGCGGCGGCACCGAGGGAGACGATGACGGCGACGACGTGGACCCCGGAGCGGGGTACGAGGATCTCGATCGGCTGCATGCCCAGGGCCTGCCCGCACACGACCCCGAACGCCAGACCCGAGACGATGCCGGCGAAGGAGATGAACACCCCGACGAGCCTCCCGGCCGCGGTGAGCGGGAAGTTCGTCAGCGCATCCTGGACCGCGGAGTAGAGGGCCTGAGTGGGCAGGAGGAGGACGATCGCGGCGGCGACGAGGTACTGCGGGGAGTCGATGAGCCCGAAGTTCCCGGCCGCCATCGCCACGAGGGTGCCGATCGCCGCCTGCAGTGCGGTGATGAAGAACCCGGGCAGACTGGTGCGGCCGATGACCTTGCCGAGCTCGAAGATGAAGATCGCCATCGCGATGCCGAGGACGATCGCGATCGGCCCCCCGCCGAGGAGGAGGACGAGGCTGCCGACCATCATCCCCCACGCCCCGGTGACGAACCATTCCTTGAACGGCCGACGCTGGGAGCGGATCGCGTCGAGGCGGCTGCGGGCCTCCATGAACCCGATGCGGCCGTCGACGAGGTCGGAGACGAGCTTGTGGACCGAGGCGAGCTTCGCGTAGTGCGTCGACTCCCCACGGTTGACCCGCATCACCGTCATCAGGCGTCCGTCGGAGGTCGAGTAGTGGACGACGAGGGTGTTCGAGGTGAGGTCGATCTCCGCGGTCGCGAGTCCGCAGGCCGTGCACGCGGCGATGACGGAGACCTCGATGTCGTTCGTGCCGGCGCCGGCCCGCATCATGATCGCAGCGATGTCGGCGGCGAGGTCGAGGATCATCCGCGCCTCGTCCTCGCTCGGTTCGCTCGCCTGCACGGGTGCCTGGTAGGGAGTGCCCTTGAGGGCGGTGATGATCGGCACCGGCTGCGTATTCACCGAGGTGCCGGTCACCAGCCTGCCGACGGTGCGGCGGGCCACGCGCTGGGCGACCCGCTGGGAGGCACCAAGGGTCGTGTCGGTGCGCGGTTTGGCCGGCTTCGGCCCGCGCGGTCGGCCGGGTCCGCCACCGGTCTGCAGCTCCGCGAGACGCTGGGCGCGGGTGCGCTCGAGGAGTTCGCGCAGCGCAGCGGAACCGGCCTCGGACCGACCCCGGTCCTTCACCGGGCCCGTCGCCTGGTCCTGGTCACGGACCACCTCGGCGCCGTGCCTCCGGTCGAGGGGGATGTCCGCGGTCGTCGCATCCTCGGCCTCGGTCGACGCCGCCGCCGATGCCGCAGCGGATTCGACGATGACCTCGTAGGCGGTGACCTCGGTGGCGCTCGTCGTCGCCTCGACGGACACCTCGGCGGTCGTGGCCTCGTTCGCGTCGACCGGAGTCGCCTCGTCGGCTCCGTTCCCGGTGCGGTCAGGGGGCCTCTGCGTCACGGCTCGCTGATGAGAGTCGGGCCGAAGGGGTCGGCCACCTCGGCGGTGCCGGTGTCGGCGTCGAATGCGTAGACCCGGCGACCGTCGACGAAGACCTGCTCGGCCCGCGAATCGAGGTCGAGGGGATCGCCGGACCACACGACGAGGTCGGCGTCCCGGCCGGGGGCCAGCGAGCCGAGGCGGTCGTCGAGGCCGAAGATCGCGGCCGGGTTGATCGTCAGCGCCTCGAGGGCGACGACCGGGCCGAGGCCCTCCTTGACGGCGAGCGAGGCCTCGTGGATGAGGAAGTTGATGGGGATGACCGGGTGGTCGGTCGTCAGCGCGATGCGCACCCCCGCCTCGGCGAGCGCTGCCGCGGTGGCGAGCGTCCGGTCGCGCAGCTCGACCTTCGAGCGACTCGTCATCAGGGGTCCGAGGATGACGTCGATGCCCTTCTCGGCGATGTAGTCGGCGATCTTGTGGCCTTCGGTGCCGTGGTTGATGACGAGCCGGTACCCGAACTCCTCGGACAGTCGGATCGCGGTGGCGATGTCGTCGGCGCGGTGGCAGTGCTGGTCCCACGCGAGGGTGCCGTCGAGGACCGCGGCGAGGGTCTCGCTGACGAGGTCGCGCTCGAACGGAGTCCCCTCGGCCTCGGCATGGGCACGTTTGGCCTGGTAGTTCTGCGCCTCGACGAAGGCGTCGCGGATGATCTTCGCGGTGCCCATCCGCGTCGACGGGGTGACCTTCTTGTCCCCGTAGACCCGCTTCGGGTTCTCCCCGAGTGCGGACTTCACCGACAGGTCCTCGGTCACGAGCATCTCGTCGACGATCCGTCCCCAGGTCTTGACGAAGGCGGTGCGTCCGCCGATCGGGTTGCCCGATCCGGGTTTGATGAGCGCCGAGGTGACTCCTCCGCGCAGCGCGTCCTTGAAACCGAGGTCGGCGGGGTCGATGCCGTCGAGTGCCCGCAGCCCGGCCCCGTTGGGGTCGGTCATCTCGTTCGTGTCGTCACCGGACCAGCCCTCGCCGTCCTCATGCACGCCGAGGTGGCCGTGGGCTTCGATGAATCCCGGCAGCACCCAGCGCCCGGCGGCCTCGATGACCTCAGCGCCCTCGGGAACCTCGACATCGGCGCCGACGGCGGTGATGACGCCGTCGGAGATGACGATCGTGCCGGTCTCGATCGGTTCGGCCCGGGTGCCGTCGGCGTTCGCGATCGGCAGGATGCGGGCACCGGTGATGGCGACATCGTGGCGAGGGGGAACGGGGACCGAACGATACATCGTGCTCCTTCGACGGCGGTGATTCGCGACGGGACGAGTCTACGCCACGAGGGCGTCCGCACACCGCCCTGACCATGCCGTCGACCGGAGCGCGCGGCGACCTCTGCGGAGGCGTGGGCCGTGACCACAGACGACGCGCCGGGGCGGCACAGGCGCCGTGTCGTCACCGCTCAGACTCCTCGGCTACTCACCGGTACACCTGGCCGGGCCATGGGTATAGGTTGGACGCAGCGGACGACCGAACGAAGGAGTGACCCATGCTCGAAACCATCACGTCCTATGTCGCGATCGGCGACTCCTTCAGCGAGGGTCTCATGGACCCCGACCCCGACGGCACTCCCGATCGCTTCCGCGGCTGGACGGACCGCCTCGCCGAACTCCTCGTCGATTCGCCCGCCGCCGGGCCCGAACTCCTCTATGCGAACTTCGCGATCCGCGGTCGCCTGCTCCAGGGCGTCATCGACGAGCAGGTGCCGAAGGTCCTCGACCTCAAACCGGACCTCGTGAGCTTCTGCGCCGGCGGCAACGACTGCCTGCGCCCGCGCACGGACATCGACGGTCTGGCCAATCAGTTCGAACGCGCCGTCATCGCGATGCGCGAGGAGGGCATCGAGGTCGTCATGGCCAACGGCTTCGACACCGAGACGATGTCGCCGCTGCTCCGCGCGGTCCGCCCCCGGGTCGGCGTCTACAACGCGCACCTGTGGACGATCGCCCAGCGCCACGGCTGCCATATGGTCGATGTCTGGGGTCTGCGTCCGCTCTACGCCGAGGACAAGTGGGCCGAGGACAAGATCCACCTCTCCCCGGCCGGCCACGACCTCGTCGCCCGGCAGGCGCTCGCGACGCTCGAGTCAGGGCATTCGCTGCCGACGACGGGATTCGGAATGCCCCCGCGCACGACCCGGGCGATCCGCGAGGTCGTCGTCGAGGAGTCGAAGTGGGCGCGCGAGCACCTCGCCCCCTGGGTGGGCAGGCGCTTGCGCGGAGAGTCCTCCGGTGACAAGCTCTCTCCCAAGGTTCCCGATCTCTCCCCCGTCAAGCGCATCGTCGTCGATGAGGAGCACGTCGAGGGCAGGGACATCGAGGTCGAACGCATCATCAGCGACGACGCAGTGAGTGAGGGCAGGAATGACTGAATCGACGAATCCGGGATCACCGGCACGCCGGCCCACCGAGGATGAGCGCAGCGACGCCCTCGATGCCCTCGGCCAGACGCTCGGCGGCGCACCGAACGTCGTCCGCCACGCCTACGGGGACGATGCCGACCAGTTCGTCGAGGTCCACGGGGACCCGGCGACCGCCTCGGCGGTGGTGATCTTCGTCCACGGCGGGTACTTCCGACCCTCGATCGACTTCGTCCACGCCCGACCGCTGGCGCAGGCCCTGGCCGAGCGCGGGCTGCTCTGCGTGCTCGTCGAATACGGGCGCATCGGCGGGCAGCCGCGCTGCCTCACCGACGTCACCGCCGCGATTCGCTTCACCCAGGACGCTCTCACGGGGTGGGGCGTGCCCGCCGCGGCGGGCGAACGACCTGTCGTCGCCGGTCATTCGGCGGGCGGCTGCCTCGTGCTCAGCTGGGCAAGCCACCTCGGCGCGGACGGCCCGGAAATCCGCCTGCGTCCGCTCGCGCCGATCTCGGATCTGCTCCGGGAGGTCAACGACGGGCTCGCCGACGGCGCGGTGCTCGACTACATGGGGGCGCCACCCCAGGAGGACCTCGCGGCCTACCTGTGGCAGGATCCGCGCTCCCGGGCGGTGCTCATTCCGGCCCGCGCCCACGCGCACATCATCCACGGTGACGCCGACGGAATCGTCGCAGTGTCGTTCTCCGAGAACTATCCGGCGCCGCTGACGGTCCTGCCCGGCGCCGATCACATGGACCTCGTCGACCCCGAGTCGTCGTACTTCCCGCAGGTCGTCGAACTCCTCCTCGCCGACCGCTGAGCCGCCGCCTGCCGCGGCCACCCTTCGGGCGCTGAGCACCGTAGCGCTGAGCACCGCGGCGCAGGAGTGCCGGGCACCCGGACGGCGGCTCAGTGACGCGGTGCCGTCTGCGTGCCGGGGCCGTTCTCGATGCCGGTGCGGATGTCGAAGAGCTCAGGGAAGAACGTGAGATCAAGGGCCTTCTGGAGGAAGCCGACGCCGCTCGAGCCGCCGGTGCCGCGCTTCATCCCGATGATGCGCAGAACCGTGCGCATGTGGCGGTAGCGCCAGAACTGGAAGTTCTCCTCGAGGTCGACGAGCTCCTCGCAGCTCTCGTATTCGAGCCAGTACTCCTCGGGGTTCTCGTAGATGATCCGGAAGGTCTCGAGCAGCTCCTCGTCGAAGGTGTGCGCCACCGACACGTCCCGGTCGAGCACCCGCTGCGGGACCGGGAGGCCCCGGCGGGCGAGGAACCGGAGGAACTCGTCGTAGACGCTCGGCTCCTCGAGGTACTGCCGCAGCACGGCCTGGGCCTCGGGTTCTACGTCGAAGACCTTGAGCATGCCCTTGTTCTTGTTGCCGAGCAGGAACTCGACGGCCCGGTACTGCCAGGACTGGAATCCCGAGGACTGTCCGAGTTCGTCGCGGAAGCCCACGTACTCGCTCGGCGTCAGGGTCGCGAGCACCGACCACTGCTCGGTGAGCGTCTTCTGGATGTGCTTGACCCGGGCGATGCGCTTGAGCGCGAGCTGCAGCTGATCGGCCGCGATGAGCCGCCGGGCGTCGAGGAGTTCGTGGATGACGAGCTTGAACCACAGCTCTGTCGTCTGGTGCTGGATGATGAAGAGCAGTTCGTCGTGGTGCTCGGGGCTGCTCACGGGATGCTGTGCGCTGAGCAGATCGTCGAGGTCGAGGTACGACCCGTATGTCATCTGCTCCCGCAGGTCGGTGTGGATCTCGTCCTCGAGCGCGCGCTCGTTCTTCTCCGCCGTCGACGTGTCGTGTGTCATGTCACCAGCATGTCATGGCTCGGCGCGAGCCCGGAATTCGGTGGCGCCCATCGGCTGGTGTCCTCCCTCGCCGAGGCGACGCCCCCCCTGACCTGCTCACCTCCCGCCGGGCGGGCGGCGTTCGGGTTCGGCGACGTCGCGGACGTGGTCGACGAGGTCCTTCCACTCCCCCGTCAGCTCCTTCTCCCCGAAGCGGGCGTAGCCGAAGCGGCTCTCGATGAGATAGACGTAGCGATCTGCCGAGGAGGGGCCGGGGGCTGCCTGAGCGCCGGGGGCATCTGCGCTGCCGTCCTCGCCGTCCTCCCGGTGCGGCCAGGGCAGGTCCGCGACTCGTTCGCCGAGCTTCTCCGGCTGCGCCGTGGCGTCGATGTTGAGATCCCATACGACGAGGAAGCCGCCGATCCCCCCGCTGCGCTCGACGAGGACGTGACCGAAGCCGCGCTTGTCCGCGCCGTCGCCCGAAGCACCGCCGCCCGAACCGCCGCCGCCCGCTGCCCCGCCGGCACCTGCACCGCCGGCGGCCGCCTCGGCGTTCACCAGCTGCTCCCGCGGTTGCCCCGCTGGGAGGCTCCGGTGTCGACGCCGACGGTCGTCCATCCCTCGATGACGGCATCGTGGACGTCGGAGCCCTCACCGAACTGCGCGGCAGCCTCGGCGACGGTGAGCGCCGCGAACTGCGCGAAGTCCGTCTTCGTCGTGATGTCGGGGCCGGTGAGCACGGCGTACCAGACCTGGCCGACGGTCTCCCAAGCCGGCCCGCCGAGGCTCGTCGCCGCGACCGCGAACGCGCGGTTGGGGATTCCGGAGTTGAGATGGACGCCGCCGTTGTCGGACTCGGTCGTGACGAAGTCGTCCATGTGCGCCGGCTGCGGATCCTTGCCGAGGACGTCGTCGTCGTAGGCAGTGCCGGGTTCGAGCATCGAGCGCAGGGCCTTGCCGGTGACCGCCTCGGTGAAGATGCCCGCGCCGATGAGCCACGTCGCGTCCTCCGCGGACTGACCGGCCGCGTGCTGCTCCGTCAGCGCACCGAAGACGTCGGCGATGTGCTCGTTGAGGGCGCCCGGCTGGTCGAAGTACTCGAGGTCGGCGGTGTTCGTGATGACGCCGTGGCTGAGTTCGTGGCCGATGATCGACAGGGACCCGGTGAAGCTCGTGAACACTTCGCCGTCACCGTCGCCGAAGACGAGGAGGCGGCCGTCCCAGAAGGCGTTGTCGTAGTCCTGACCGTAGTGGACGCTTGCGATGAGCGGCATCCCGTTGCCATCGAGGGAGTCCCGGCCGAACGCTTCGGAGAAGAGGGCGTAGGAATCGCCGAGGCCGTCGTAGGCTTCGTTGACCGCTTCGTCGGCGACGGGGGCGTCCCCTTCGGCGCGGACGAGGACACCGGGGAGGTCCTCTTTGTTCTGGGCGTCGTGGACCTGACGGTTCGGTCCCGCACCGGTGGCCTGCTGGTCGGCGCTGACGTTCCGTGCGGTGGCGCCGTCGAAGGATGGGCGCAGACCCTGTGCGCGGAGCTCACGGACCCGCTGGTCCTGGGCGAGGAAGGAGCGGGCGGCGACGGCGGCCTTGGGGAACTTCGTCGCGCCGTTCTCGGCGATGGCGTTGAGGAGGTAGGGCGGGACGACGGTGGACAGCGTTGGCAGATCTGTGCGTGTCATGTGACCAGGCTCTCACTTCCGTCCGAGATTTCAATGGGAGTTGCCTCAATTCGCCCACTGCCTCGGCTGACCCGACCGCCACCCGACCGCCTCGGCGGGGATGAGGACACCGGATCTACACTGGCGACGTGCTCAAACCCATCCTCTGGCCGGTCCTCATCCCCTCACTGCTCTTCGCGGTCGGGCTGGGATCGATCCTCCCGATCCTCGTGCTCGGGGCCCTGTCGCTGGGGGCGACAGCGGCGTTCGCGGCGGCGATCGTCGGGATCATGGGCGCCGTCTCGCTCCTCGCCACGGTGCCGGCGGGACTGCTCATCGACCGCCTCGGCGATTTCCGTGCGATGGTCGTCGCCACGCTCACCGCGATCGTCGTCCTCGGGGCCATCGTCGCCGCGTTCGTCTGGGAGTCGCCGGCCTCGATCATCGTCTACACCGTCGCGCTCATGCTCTTCGCCCCGGTCTCCGATGTGTGGAACCTGGCCCGGCAGGCCGTCGTCGCCGAGGTGATGCCCGCCGCCGATCTCGCGAAGGCGATGACGGCGCTCGGCGGGAGCATGCGGGTGGGCAACCTCCTCGGCCCGATCATCGGCGCCGGCCTCATGCTCGTCTTCCCCCTGTGGTCGGTGTTCGTCTTCGCCGGGGTCGCGGGGCTCGCCGCGATCGGGGTGATGGCGCTGCCGATCGCGCGCATCCCCGACTACCCGGGCACGCGGGTCGGCGGCAGCACTGGGAAGGCGCAGGCACACCCCGCCGAGGCGGTCGCCCCGGCCACCGATGACCTCGCAGTCGGCGGCCCCTCCGCTCCGCCTCGGCGGGCACGGCTCGACGTGCGCTGGGGCGCGGTCGTCCTCGTCGGGATCTCGATCATGACGCTGACGATCGCCCGGTCGGCTCAGCCGGTCGTCATCCAGCTGTGGGGCGTGACGATCGGACTCCACGAGTCGGAGATCTCGCTGCTCATCGCGTTCGGCGCCGGGCTCGAACTCGTCTTCATGTTCCTCGGCGCCTACATCAAGGACCGGCTGGGCCGGATCGCCACACTCGTCGCCTGCCTGACGATCTTCGGCTCCGGGTTCATCGTCATGGTCTGCGCGCCGAGCCTCATCGGCATGATCGTCTCCGTGGGCATCATGGCCGTCGGCAACGGCCTCGGCGCGGGGGTGAACATGACGATCGGTGCAGACCTCTCTCCCGCCGTCGGACGCGCACGGTTCCTCGGCGTCTGGGCGATCTTCTCCAACGGGGGCAAGCTCGCCGGGCCGACGCTCATCTCGCTCGTCATCGCCGTCGCGTCCCTGCGCTTCGGGGTCCTCTTCACCGGTGTCTTCGCGATCGCCGGCGCGCTCTGGGTGCTCGTGTGGGCCAAGCGGATCGGGCTGCCCGGTCGCGCCGATGGCCGCAAGCGACGGGCGAGCCGGGACGACCGCCGCGCCGCGCGCACCTCGGCGGGCGGGTGAGGGCCCCTCGCGCAATCATGGCAGGCACGGGACAGCTGTCGTCGCGCACCTGGAACCGGTGCGGAGAACGCACAGGGGCGGCACTCGGTTCCTCGAGTGCCGCCCCTGACGAGTGAGCCCCCTGTCAGACTCGAACTGACGACCTTCGCTTTACAAGAGCGGTGCTCTACCAACTGAGCTAAGGAGGCGGTTGCGCCTCCACGATAGTAGTGCATCCGGGCCATGGGCGACAAAGCCGTCAGCCCACGCAGGCGGTTTGCGGTCGGTTCACCGAGGGGGTTCTCCCGATGCGCCGTCTCCCGCTCGGTTCTCTGACCGCAGACGGGGACCACGCCCGCTGAGCCTCGCGATCCGGACGGGGTGCCGGGCCGACGAGACCGCAGACGAACGGCCGGCCGCACCGGGGCGAATGCCCGGGTGCGACCGGCCGTGCGGTCCGGTTGTCTCGAAAGACTCAGTCCCCGCGGAGGTACAGCCCCGCGGACGGCCGGGTCAGTAGCGATCGGGTCAGTTCTGGACTTCGCCGGTGGCCTGGAGGATCTCGACGGCGAGCGCCTGGGCGTCGCCGGTCTGCTGGGTCGGCTGACCGTTGATGAGCACGGTCGGCGTCGCGTCGACTCCCGAGTCGAGGGTCTCCTGTGTGGTGTTGGCGACGTACTTCGCGAAGGTCTGATCCGTCACGCAGCTCGCGATCGTCTGCTCCGGGTCGGTCTGGAGCGGCGCGTTCGTGTCGACGCCGGCATCGGTGGCGACCTGGAGGAGCTCTTCGTCGGTGCGGCCGCTCGTGCCCTCCTGGGGCTGCTGGGCGAACATCGCGGCGAAGAAGTCCGCGGTCTTCTCCGGCTGCGCGTCGACGACGCAGGCGGCGATGTTCGCCGCGCGGGTCGAGTACTCGTTGCCGTTGGAGAAGCGGTCGAGGATCGCGATCGGCTTGTACTCGAGCACGATCGAGCCCTCGTTGACGAGGTTCATGAGCATCTCGGTGTTCGTGTCCTCGAACGCCTTGCACGCCGGGCACTGGAAGTCGATGTACGCGGTCACGGTGGCCGCGTTCTCCTTGACGCCCGCCTCGGCGGGGGTCGGCAGGCTCGATTCCTCGCCCTCCGGCATGTTCATCGGCTGGACAACCGTGTTGTCCCTGGCGACGTTGACGCCTCCGGCGACGTAGTTCGAGGGAGTCACGGCCGGCTGCGCCTGCTGCACGATGAGCAGCGTGACGACGACGGCCACGGCGACGACGACCACGCCGATCCCTGAGTAGAGGATCGTCTTGGCGGTCTTCTCCTTCTTCGCCTGAGCTGCTGCGATCTGGCGGGCGTTCTCGCGTGCCTTGTTCCGCCTCTGCTCAGCGGAGTTGTCTTTCGCCATGGTTCCTCACGTTGTCGATCGTCCGACTGGGGCCGGTCCCCGTCGGTGCGCCGACTCAAGGACCCGTCGAGCGGTCCATTCCCTCGACGCCCCCACTGTACCGAAACCGTCTGTGGCGCGGCTCCCAGTGAAATTCAAGGTTCAATCACCTCATTCGCCGAGGCGGCAAGCCTCCCTGACAGGGCCCATCAGCGGTCATGCCGGTGGGCGTGGCGCGGGAGCGTCGCCGCATCCGCGGTGCCTGCACCCTGGTCATCCCGCGCTCACACAGGACCGGGCAGGTAGGTGAAGGGGCTGACCGGCAGCGGCCACCAGTTCATCGCCGCCCCCGAGGTGATGACCATGATCGCGAGCACGGTGAGCACGACGATGACTCCCAGGGCGATAAGGCGGCCCAGCCCGCTGCGGGTGGCACCGCTGACGAGAAGGCGCGAACCGTAGCGCAGGCTCGCCGCGCCCGGACCGATCCACAGCACTAGCGCCCCGGCCGCGGCCGCCGCCCACACCGACCACTGCTCGGAGAGGTCGCCGGGTACGATGCCGGCGACGTCGAGTCGGGTGAGGACGAGCATCGCGATGCCGGCGACCGCCGGCAGCAGGAACGTCGCAACGGACGTGAGCACGGAGGCCAGCAGGGCTCCCGGCGCCGAGGCGACCGACCGGAGCGTGCCCCCGCCGTCCTCGCCGCGTTCGTACCGGTACTTCTGGACCTTTCGGTCCAGCCGTGTCGCGGTGCGGGCGAGCACCGACCAGGCGAAGGCGAAGGCCGTGATGACGAGCGGGCTGAGCGGAGTGATGGCGACGGCGAAGACGATGAGGGCGAAGACGACCCAGCCGCCCGTGCGCACAGAGCGGTACGTCATCGGCGCCCACGGCGGATTGTCCGGGCCGCCGGACCAGTCGCCGGAGGGTCCACCCGCCGGCGCGGTGCCGCCGTGGCCCGCGCCCTGCCGGCTGCCGCCGATGTCGGCGCCGGCCATCTGCGAGCCGGGGCCGACCTGGATCGCGCCGTTGGGATTGTGGATCGGCCCGGCGGTCGCCTGGCGCATCGCACCACCGTGGCCGCCGGCGCCCTGACCGGGGTACTGCCCGGGAGGCTGATCGAACCGCTGTCGCATCTGCGGTTGTCCCTGCGGGGAGGACAGCGGCCCGCGCATCTGCCCTGGCATCTGACCGGGGTGCCCTTGGCTGACCTGGCCCTGACCGATCTGGCCCTGCCTGAGCTGGCCCTGGCTGAGCTGGCCCTGGCCGGGCTGCCCTTGGCTGACCTGTCCCTGGTTGTACTGCCCCTGACCCAGCTGCCCCTGACCGGGGACGCGTCCCTGGCCCGCAAACGCTTGGCCGGCCGGTCCCGGACCGCCGCCCTGGGCGAAGGCGGCAGGATCGGCGACCCGCGTCGGCGGGTTGCCGGCACCGCCGGAGCCCATCGCGCCTGCAGCCGCCCCGCCGAGCGCCGCTCCACCGACAGCCGCTCCGCCAGCAGCCGCAGCAGCCCCGCCGGGGTACCCGCCGCGCAGCGACCCGCGTCCCTCAGCGGTGTCCTCGACGGCCGGCATGACCGCGGTGCGCTGCACGGAGCCCTGACCGGACCCCGATCCGAGCTGCGGGGGCCTGCCCGACTCGATGTCGACGAGCGCATCGAGGATCATCTGACCGCTCGGGCGCCGCTCCGGCTTCGGATCGAGGCACGCCTTGAGGAGGGGAACGAAGTTGGGAGGAGTGTCGTCGAGGTCGAACTTGCCCATCGCGACGCGGCCGAGCACCGCCTCGAGGGGTCCGGCACCGTACGGGTTGCGTCCGGTCGCCGCGAACGCCATCGTCGCCGCCCACCCCCACCAGTCGGTCTTCTCGCTCGAGGCCTTGCCGTCGGCGATCTCCGGGGACAGGTAGCCGGGGGTGCCCATGACGAGTCCGGTGGCCGTCACCCGCACCTCGTCGGCGACCTGGGCGATGCCGAAGTCGATGACCATCGGCTCGCCGTCCATGATCATGACGTTCGCGGGTTTGAGGTCACGGTGGATGACACCGGAGTCGTGGACGGCGCCGAGAGCGTCGAGCAGGGCATGGCCGAAGTGAACGAGCTCGTCCTCGGCGAAGGGACCGTTCTCCCGGACGTCGTCGGACAGGGTCTGACCGTCGACGAATTCGGTGATGATGAACGGCTGCGCGGAGTCGAGCTCGGCGTCGAGCACCTCGGCGATGCGGGGGTGGCGAATCCGCCGCAGCGTGCGCACCTCCCGGGCCAGCCGTTTGCGCGCGGTCTCGTCACTGGCGATGTGCGGATGGAGGACTTTGACGGCCACAGGATTGTTGCCGCCGTCGACACCGAGGTAGACGACACCCATGCCGCCCGAGCCGAGCTCCTCGATGAGGCGGTAGCCTCCCAGATCCTGAACCATCACGGTCTCAAGGGTAGTCGAGCGAGTAGAGTTCGTTCCAAGCAACGACACATGAGGAGGCGCAGATGAGCACCGTCGACGCCACTGAGAACGCGACTGCGGACACGTACGGCGACAGCGATTTCGTCGTCGTGGCCAACAGGCTTCCCGTCGACCGCGACGCCAGCGACCCGGACCGGGAATGGCGCACTTCACCAGGAGGTTTGGTCACTGCGGTGGCTCCGGTGATGAAGGCGCAGGAGGGGGCGTGGATCGGCTGGACCGGTGTGCCCGACGTCGAGTTCGAGCCCTTCGAGATCGACGGCATGCACCTCATCCCCGTGACGCTGACAAATGAGGATGTCCTCAGGTACTACGAAGGGTTTTCCAACGCCACCCTGTGGCCCCTCTACCACGACGTCATCGCCCCACCGGAGTACCACCGGACATGGTGGGATGCGTATGTGCGGGTCAATGAGCGCTTCGCGGCCAAGGTCGCGGAGGTGGCGGCGGAGTCCGCGACCGTGTGGGTCCACGACTACCAGCTCCAGCTCGTCCCGCAGCTCGTGCGCCGGATGCGCCCGGATCTGGAGATCGGCTTCTTCAACCACATCCCGTTCCCGCCGTTCGAGCTCTTCGCGCAGCTGCCGTGGCGCGATGAGATCCTTCGCGGCCTCCTCGGCGCCGACCTCATCGGCTTCCAGCGGCCCGCGGATGCCGCGAACTTCCGACGCGCGGTGCGCGGTCGCCTCGGCTTCCAGACGAAGGGATCGACGGTCACCGTCCCCGCCGGTGACGAACTGCCCGCGCATCTCGTGCGCGCCGAGGCGTTCCCCATCTCGATCGACACCCCCTACCTCGAGGAGCTCGCGCGGGATCCGGCGATCATCGAGCGCGCCGCCCAGATCCGGGAGGAGGTCGGCAACCCGAAGGTCATCATGCTCGGCGTCGACCGGATGGACTACACGAAGGGCATCCGGCACCGCCTCAAGGCCTACGGGGAGCTGCTCGCCGAAGGCCGGCTCAACGTCGAGGACGTCGTCCTCATCCAGATCGCCACGCCGTCGAGGGAGCGCCTCGAGCAGTACAAGCTCATCCGTCACGACGTCGAACTCGCCGTCGGCCGGATCAACGGCGAACAGGCCGACATCGGCACGATCGCCGTCCACTACCTCCACCATTCCTATCCGCGCGATGAGATGACGGCGTTCTTCATCGCCGCCGACGTCATGCTCGTCACCGCCCTGCGCGACGGCATGAACCTCGTGGCCAAGGAGTACGTCGCGTGCCGCCTCGACGACGACGGCGCGCTCGTCCTCTCGGAGTTCGCCGGCGCCGCCGAGCAGCTCGCCGGCGCCGTCCTCGTCAACCCGCATGACATCGGCAACCTCAAGGCCGGCATCATGGAGGCCGTCACGATGGACCCGAAGGCCCGGGCCCGGCGGATGCGGCAGATGCGCAAGAAGGTCAAGACCGACACCGTGACCGCCTGGTCGAAGCGGTTCCTCGGAGAGCTCGAAGCCATCCGTGCCAACCCCGAGGCCGTCGTCCCGGACCGTCCGGCGGCCGCCGGGCGCCCCGCGGCCCAACCGCCAGCCCCCGAGGCGGTGCCGGTG